>JAQBYJ010000028.1 GCA_027622555.1 Verrucomicrobiota bacterium | reverse complement strand
CCAGCATGATCTAGGTATCCCATTCCAAATGCTCGTCAATCACCGTGCCAAATAAAAATACCGTGGTATGCGTTGTGCACTCTCAGGATTGTGAGCTTTACCAAAAAAACAGGCTGGGTGAAGATGGCCGTGCTACTTTTTCGACCGGCTTCTACAGCTTGCGGACGATAGAACGGGCAATGCCTTGTATTACGAGTTCGGACACGGGGTGCAGGTTCGGGTAGTTTACGTTCTCCGCTTTTAAGTACGGAGGTGCGTTGTTTGGCTTGATAAAGCGTTTGAGGGTAGTGGCTCCGTCGATAAGGGCGGCTACGATATCGCCATCGTTGGGTAGGGCAGGTTCGATGATGACCATGTCGCCATCGTAGATGCCGGCATCGATCATACTTTCTCCACGAACTTTAAGGGCGAATGAACGACGGGAGCGGCGAATACCAGCGGTGTTGATATCGACCTGAATGCGATCGATGGCGTCGCCTTGTTCTATACCGTCCGGGTAACCAGCGGCAATATTGCCATAGACGGGCATGTCGATGACTTCGAGGGAATCTTTCGGTGCTTGTTCAGAGGTTTCGTAAGTGATGCGATAGGTACGGGCCTGCCCGGGAATACGGGTGATGTATCCTTTATGTTCGAGGGCACGGAGGTGGCCGACTACGGCATTGGTACTGTTGAATCCGAAATGATCGCGAATCTCGCGAATGCTGGGCCAAAAGCCCTTTTCCTGGGAGAAGATTTGGAGGAATCCCAGGATTTCCTGTTGGCGTAAAGTTAGGTCATCCATAGTGATAAAATAAACAGTGGAAATATGTTCAGTGTCAAGCGTTAGAAATGAACTTTTTTGCAGGGGGAGATTTTTTCGGAGAGATGGGGAGAGGAGGAGATGGAGGGAGTGGGGGAAGAGGGTGATTGAAGGGGAGGGTTAGGAGTAAGAGTAAGAGGAGGAGTAAGAGTAAGAGTAAGAGAGAGAGAGTGATTGAAGAGGAAAGGTATTATTTGCTTCTCACTTATTCAATCTAGCTTCTCAATACTGTTTGATGCCTGTTTGGATAGTAGAGTTTTTTGGGGAAGCCCGATTGGATTTGTTGTTCTGGATAATCACCGGATCAACCGCTCCATTCTGGGTGATGATGATTTTCTTTGGTCAATACAATTGGATGAAGCAACTGTGTCATCCTTGGTTGATTCCTCCATTACTAGGTGGGTTGTACCTGTATTGTATTTATCTGCTGTTTACGGTAACGGCTACACCTGAGGTTCCCGATGCGACGATGAAAAGTATACGCCTTTTCTGGAGTCATCCGTTTTTGTTCATGGCACTCTGGGCGCATCGAATAATTTTCGATTTATTTTGCGGGATGATGTTGAACCGAACCAAGGAAGGGGAGGACTGGGCAGGTAAATTGTCGCTGCTCTTGATCTGGTTTCTCGGGCCGATTGGGCTGATGATCTTCGCAGCGCGCTATTGGGTGAACCTTAAGGAGCGTTTACCAAACAAGAAGCGGCAGCAGTAAATAGCCGCTTTAAGCAATCGAAGATAATCGACGATCCAGTTGCCAATCGGATACGTCGGCCTGAGTGATGGGTTCGTCAGCGCGAAAGCCGCGGCTCTCATTCAGCTTGCGATTGCGCCGTGGACCGGCGGAAAAGAATCGAAAGGCGAATTTCCAGTCTTGCCAGCAAAGGTGCCGCAAGGATTTCTCCATACGAAACATATTCAGAAGCAAGGGAGCCGATAGTGCCCAAAGTGCCCAGCGGTGTTTTCCTCGGAGGTAGGAAAGAAATTGTTTCTGAAGCCAGTGGTTGAAGCGACCACGTCCGAAGGAAAGTGTGAGCTGCTTGTAATACTGGTTTTCCATGAGGTTTTCCGGCAGAGAAAAACCGTTTTTAGATTTGGACTGCTTAATAAGCAGAAGTCGCTGCCAAGCCCGAAGTGCTCGTGGAGTCAAACCAGCCGGGAAGGAACCGAACAGCAGTTCATCCCCTTTAATCTGAGGAAACTCTTCGCCGGAATGGCGACGAATTGAAAAGCGGTCTCCTTCGTAGCGGCAAATGACAAACGGGTTTTTGTAGGGATAAACCTGCGCGCGGTTGTAGCATGGGTTGTGCTCGCGAATCAATTTGTTCTCTAGTTTGAGGGCCGCTTTTTCTGAACTGCAGGTTTTGAAAGTGATGGCTCGCGTGGCGTTGACGAGTCGCACGAGGCGCTTATCTGCTTTTTCCGCTTTGATTCTACGGTAAGAATTCAGACGTTTTTTGAGGTTCTTGGATTTACCTATGTAGAGAACCTTATCCTCTTCACCGCGAAAGTGATAAACTCCGGGGATTTCTGGTAAATTGAGGAAAAAGTCTCGCCCCACTGTTTTCGTCAGAGGGTTTGGTAAATCAAAAAGAAGGAGTTGTTCAGTGTTGGAATCCACTTTGCAGTTTAGAGATTTTTAATAGCCTCACTGAGCACATCGCAAGCCATATTAATCGCATTTCCCTCATGAGCCGAAGAAATAAAGCAGGTCTCGAATGGGGAAGGCGGTAAATAGACACCATTTTCTAGGGCTTGATGGAAAATGGACTTAAAATGCGCGGTTTCAGTAGCGATGGCTTCATCGTAATTGGTCACAGGTGATTCTGAAAAATAGAGGCAAAACATGCTGCCGGTTTGAGGAACCTGCAGGGGTAGTCCTTTTTCATCGGCCGCTCCCAAAAGCGCATCGCGGATCTGTTCACCAAATGACTCGAGGCGAGGGTAAGGATTTTCAGATCGGAGTTTTTCAAGCGCGGCAATACCGGCGGCCATCGCCAGAGGGTTTCCACTCAATGTTCCTGCCTGGTAAACCGGGCCGAGTGGAGCTATGGAGTCCATAATTTCGGCTTTGCCACCAAAAGCACCTACCGGTAAACCACCTCCGATAATTTTTCCGAGTGCGGTCAGGTCAGGAGAGATACCGGTTTTTTCCTGAACACCGCCAGGAGCAACTCGGAACCCGGTCATGACTTCATCGAAAATGAGGATGGTGCCATACTGGGTGCATAAATTCCGCATGTGATGCAGATAACCTTCGAGCGGGAAAATCAGTCCAACGTTTGCAGGAAAGGGTTCAACAATTACTGCTGCCAGTTCGTCACCGTAACGCTCGAACGCAGCTGTTAATGCATTCGAATCATTATAGGGAAGAACAATGGTTTCAGCCGCAAAGCTCGGGGGGATTCCTGCACTGTCTGGATTACCCAAGGTGAGCGCACCGGACCCGGCCTGGACCAAAAGGGAATCAACATGCCCGTGATAGCACCCCGCAAACTTGATGATCTTATTTCGACCCGTGTGACCACGTGCAAGGCGAATGGTGGACATAGTTGCTTCGGTGCCGCTGTTGACCATCCGCACTTTTTCAACGGAAGGAACCATAGAGACCAGGAGCTCAGCCATCTCAACTTCGTAAGGATTGGGCGTTCCGAAACTGGTCCCTGAATCGAGGGCCTTCGAAATAGCTGCCTTTATCGTGGGATCATTGTGGCCGTGGATCGAAGGTCCCCAGGTGCAGACAAAATCTACGAGCGCCTGATCGTCTGCGGTGTAGAGCATTGCACCTTCTGCCCGCTTTGTGAAAAAAGGTGTTCCACCTACTGAACGAAACGCCCGGACAGGCGAGTTAACTCCACCAGGAATGATTTTCTGAGCGCGTTCAAAAAGGTCTTCTGAATTAGTCATGGGTGATTCGGTCTAAATTTATTGGATGATATTTGTTTGGTTATCGATTTTCGGGCTTCGCCAGATCAATCAATATACTTCTGGACGATCGGGATTCGTCTGCCGACGCCGAAGGCGAGGGGAGTGATCTTGAGTCCCGGGGCAGCTTGTTTGCGCTTGTATTCGTTGAGGTCGACCTTGCGTACCATATCGTCGACCACGGCGCGGTCAAATCCCATGGCGGCGATGTCGGATCGGGATCTGCCTTCTTCGACATAGGCTTTCAATATGGCGTCCAGAATGTCGTAAGGTGGAAGACTGTCTTCATCCTTTTGGTCTGGGCGAAGCTCAGCTGACGGTGGTTTTGTAATGGTTGAATCAGGGATAATTTCGACTTTTCTGTTTATGTGGCGAGCAAGTTCGAATACCTTGGTTTTAGGTAAATCCGAAATGACGGCCAAGCCCCCACACATATCGCCATATAAGGTGCAATATCCGACAGCCAGCTCACTTTTATTTCCCGTAGTTAACAGTAGCGCTCCATATTTGTTGGAAAGGGCCATGAGCAGTAATCCTCTGGCGCGGGCCTGGATGTTTTCTTCTGTCACATCCCGTTCTTGTCCTTCGAACAAAGTTTGAAGGGTTTTTTCAGAGGACTCAACCACATCTCCAATGGGAAGGTAGTGGAATTGAATTCCCAGGTTTTTGGCCAGCTCCTCCGCATCATCTTTACTATGTTGGCTGGAGATAGTTGAAGGTAGACTGATACCAATCACATTTTCAGCGCCTAAGGCTTCTTGGGCAATTACAGCGGTTACCGCCGAATCGATTCCGCCACTGAGTCCGATCAGTGCTTTCTTGAACCCTGACTTGTGAACGTAGTCACGAAGGCCAAGAACGAGTGCATCCCGGATATCCTTCATCTCTGACTGGATGTAAGAGGGTGCAATCTGGTAATGCGGATTCTCCAAATCAACGATAGTAGTATCCTCCTTGAATGCTTCCATGGCGCAAATGATGTCGCCCAACTCATTGGCAACCAGGCTGCGACCATCGAAAATCAGCTCATCGTTGCCGCCGACCATGTTGCAATAAACAACCGGGCAGTTACATTGACTTGCTGCGTCCGTAATCAGGATGGATCGGATTTCGTTCTTCTGATTATGCCAGGGACTGGCGGATAAATTTATAATCAGGTCGACCTTTTCTTCAGCCAACGTTTTGATCGGATCCGTATTGTATCGGTGTCTTGTTTCGACATTCGGGTTAGTCCAAATATCTTCACAAATGGTCACACCAATTTTTAGACCCTTGAACTGAATGCATTCGGGGCAATCGGCAGGCTGAAAATAGCGGTCTTCATCGAAGACGTCGTAAGACGGAAGGAGCGACTTACGGAATATTTTATAAACCTGGCCGCCTCGGCACCAAGCAGCCGCATTGAAAAACCTCCGTCCGGTTTTTGAACTATTGGTTTCCACAAATCCCAGCAAAATGGGGATATTTTCGGTGATGCCAGCGATCTTTAAAAGAGCCTTTTCATTGTCAGGGACAAATCGTTGCTTAAAAAGCAGGTCTCTTGGCGGATAACCGGTTATAACCAATTCAGGAAATACCACCAACTCAGCCCCCTCGTTGCAGAGCTGTTGGTAAGCTTTAACAATCAGGTTTGTATTCCCCTGAATGTCACCGACTGTGGTGTTAATCTGAGCGATTCCAATCCGCATGGTGGCATTAGAAGGATAGTTGAACTGGAGGAAAGGAAATAGTTTTGTTGGTGTCGCTTGCACCCGAAACGCTTCGCCAGCCGTCGTTGAAGCTATGGCGCGGCACAGCTTTTGCCTGGCGGCTTATTGCTTCGAATATCGGGTTTACCTTCACGTAAAACTCTTTCTTATGAGCCTCATGCTTATTTTAGCCTCTGGTTCACCTCGAAGAAAAGAGCTACTCGCAAGCCTGGGAGTAACCTTTCAAGTGATTACATCCGACGTAGAAGAGAATAACGATTTGTCAGATCCGCGCGAGTTGGTGGAGACTAATGCAAGATTAAAAGCAGATCATGTGGCCAACTTGCATTCTGACTATTGGGTGTTGGGTTCTGACACCACCGTAGCGCTGGGAAATGAAATATTAAATAAGCCAGTTGATCTTGTGGGTGCACGTTCGATGCTCAAAAGGATGAGTGGCCGTACCCACACCGTTTATACGGCAGTATGCCTGCTCCACAAAAAAACGAATATCGCTGAATTATTTACTGTGAAGAGTCGGGTCAGTTTTAAATCTTTGGATGATGATCTTATCACGAAATACTTCGAACAGGTTAACCCTCTTGATAAAGCAGGTGCCTACGGAATTCAGGAAGGCAAAGAGTTGATTATTGAAGGCTGGGAAGGCTCTTTCTCCAATATCATGGGGTTGCCGCTTGAGGAGCTAAAGATTCTTCTGGAAAAATATTCGTTACTTTAATGATTGGGTGCAGGTGCCGATGTAAGCTTGGATGCCAACCAGATTTTATTATCATGGAATTAGAATCCGCTAGAAAACACTCCTTTGGCGGTTCGAGGAGAGATGAACACCGTGTGGACTCGTATCAATCTAAACAATGGGAAAAAAAGAGTCGGTGCAATCACCCGAAGGAATAGTTGAAAAGCTCTCGGGCGATTAATCGACTGATTTAGGTTTTGATCGAAGCGAGTCGGGCATCTTTACGTCAATCTGAACGTCGATGGGTCTAATCTTTATTGCCTGTTTGTTTTCCTTTAATTCGATCGATTCCTCCAGGACGATGGGCGACTCTTCTTGACGATTGAACATGTAGTCTGGATTGGGCGGTGGAAGGCGAACCACTCTTTCTTCGGGTGCAGGTACAATCCATCCTGAATGTATGGTCTCCGATGGTTTAAGAGCTTCGTTGGCATTCTTAATGTTTCTTTGAACACTCAATAGGGCGAAAAACATTGCGACAAAAATGATTGCTAGCCACAAGGACGTAGTCGGACTGGAAAGGGCTTTGCCTCTTGCAGTACCTCCTGTGGAAAAGCCTCTTAGAATTGGCGGATTATTTTCTTTTTTGGCCATAAAACATTATCATCAATAAGTGCGGATTGCTGCCTGTCAAACTCTGGGAGTTGCTGAGTTATCTTTTCAATCGACGATTAAAGAGCTGTTTTTATTAATCGTTAACCCAAAAATCACCTGCAGGTAGATCCTCAGGAAGTAACTCGATTAACTGACTTCTGTTTAGCTCTCCCAGTTCACCTAGACGATTGGCTTGTCGGGTAATGGTCAGTTCGAAAAAATTCCTTACCCCGCGACCATTTCCAAATAGGCCGATATCTTCAGGAGCCAAACTCTGGAAAGCTTCGGCTGCTTTGGATTTGGCAGCTACATTCAATTCGTATTGGTGATCGGCACACATCTTTTCGAAAATAGACAATAATTCAGTAAAGGAATAGTCTTCGTAGCGGATGACTTTGCTAAAACGTGATTTGATGCCCGGATTTGCCTGGAGAAATTGTTTCATCTTCTCCGGGTAACCGGCGACAATGATCACCAAGTCATTGCGATTATCTTCCATGCCTTTGATCAATGTATCAATGGCTTCCAGTCCAAAGTCCTTTTCGTCTCCACGAGATGTGAGTGAGTAGGCTTCATCAATAAAGAGAACGCCACCTTTGGCTTTGTTAAGAACCTCATGAACTTTCAGGGCTGTTTGGCCCACATAGCCAGCGACTAATCCTGCTCGGTCGACCTCGACCAGGTGGCCTTTACTGAGGACACCCAAGACATGATAAATGAGAGAAATGAGTCGCGCTATTGTGGTTTTTCCCGTGCCAGGGTTTCCAATGAAAACCAAATGAAGGGACATCGGAACTGCCGGTAATTGTGAATTTTTCCGAAGCAGTCGGATTTTCACCAGGTTCATTAACGATCGGACTTCCTCTTTTACTTTATCCAGCCCAATGAGTTGATTGAGGCTTTCCAGGAGCCTGTCCAAAAGCACTTCAGGGTTGTCCAAATAATCCAGCTGAACATTTGGATTGAGTTCTCGCGCACGTATGAAGTCAGCAATGCCATTTTCCAAATCATTTTCAGAACAACGAATGATGCCACGAACCCGGTATGCTTCTGCTTCTTCGGGGTCTAGTTCGAGGGATCGATTTATCGCCTCATTCGCCAGATGATTCTCGTTTGTTCCAAGGTAGACATGCGCCAGGATCGCATAAGCGGCGGCACCTTCAGGTGCGAGGGTCAAAGCAGTTTCACAATCAGAGCGGGCCAATTCCCAGCTTTTGTTGGCGATGTAGGTGACTGCCCGGTTTTGAAACACCAATGGATTTTCAGGATCGCCAGCTTCGGCTTTGTTAAAAGAGTCAATAGCCTCATCAATTTTTCCTGCGTCCCGTTGAATACATCCAAGGTTAAGGAAACCAACCCGGTGTGATGGGTCGATGGTCACCACTTGAGCCAGGTCTTTTAGCGCTGCTTCAAAATTTCTTATTTCCCTGTGAGCTAATCCACGAAATGTAAATGCATTGGCATCGTGCGGGTCCCATTCGATGACTTTGTTGAAGGCATGAATCGCTTTCTCAAATTGGCCAGATTCGAAGGCTATCCGGCCTCGTTTGAAAAAGTCATTTCGTTTTCTGAAATCTCCTGACATGAAAGAGTTAAATCCCAATTTCCTGTGAGATTACAATGATTTCCTTTCGTTTGTAGTATCTTACACAGTCTTCAATTTTGAAAGGTGCTGAGTTGGCACCCCATTGTATTATGAAATTGTTAAAAACGGAGACATTCTCTGGAAACCTCCTGCCCCCTGGGATGCTCACACTTGATGTATTTTATTCGAAGCAACCCACTAAACCTTTTTATAGATGAAGATTAAACTCGGCAGTAGACTCAACGGTTTGGCGACCAGGATACTCTCCCTTAAAAAGGAAATGACTGGATACTCTATTCAGTCAGCCCGTAATCCCTTTCAGTCTACTCGTAAGGATGTTCAGTTGTCTTCCTATTATCGATACCCCACTACCATTGAACGTCGTCTTTGAGCCTTCCCATTGACTGTCCATAGAATTGAAGGGGGAATCCTAAAACTTTTTCGGCGATAAGGTTGACCAAATCTGTCGGTAAGAAAAAAACTTTTCTCTTTGATCGGGTGTCTTTGAAATCGCATCGCGGAAATTCGGATAGTTGATATGATCAAATGTTGCGGCAAGTAGGCGCCGAGCTGAGCCTCGTTTCAACCGTATTGAATAACGATAGTCAGCAGCGTCAGATTGCTTTATCTCTGTTTTAAACGTTACTAAGTTGGCAAGATTTTCGAGATCATGTTGCCTTCTTGTGCGAATCAGCAAATATCCTGGCTCCTTATCTTCAATAACTGAGTACAAACCGTGTTGAGTCATTAACCACATAATATTTTGAACAGTAAGTGCCGTTAAGCGTTAAACAACCTTTTTCTTGTTCATGTTTTTAGGGTATCATAGAGGAGCGGTCATCGGAGATCAACCAATCCTGTACTTGTTCTATGGATTCGCGAATATCGAAAAGTTTTAAATGCTCAGGGCGCAAGAATCGGTCGCGAATACTATTTTCAAATAATTGAATAAAGGGATCATAGAAACTCCACAAATTGGCCACGCAAATAGGTTTGTTGTGAAGCTCAAGTCGTTTCCAAGTAATGATCTCCATCGCTTCTTCGAAAGTTCCACAGCCTCCAGGTAAGATTACAAATGCGTCGGATTGTTTTTCCATTTGCTCCTTTCGTTCGTGCATTGTTTGAACCTTAATCTGTTCCGATACTCCTTTATGCGCCCATTCTCGATCGATCATAAACTCAGGAATAATACCGATAACGTGCCCCCCATGATCTAATGCGCCATCCGCCAATCTTCCCATTAAGCCTGTACCTCCAGAGCCATAAACCGTCGTCATCCCTTGTTCTGCCAGAAATCTGCCTAGAGAATAAGCGTTTTCCAAAAACGTTTCATTGGAATCCTTTGAGGATGCACAGTATACACATACCCGTTTGATCATGCTTGGGTTTATGGAAAGGTCAGCATCATTGGCAATATCGGAAAGAGAGAAAAGCATTGCAGTGGGATCTATCAAATCGACAGCTTTCAGGTGTGATGAACGGGAGTAAATTGGGGAGAACTTTTTTCGGAGTCCTTTTATTGTCGAGCCAATGTCTGATCTGGCCCGGTGCTTTGCAGGGTTATAAGCTCGGTATGCTTGGAGAAGATCCTGATTGGAATTCCCTGGATGTTTACCAGGAAACAATGAGCCGTGAAGAATTTGTCGCAGCACTTGAGACCTTATACTTGCCCTACGGCTATAATGATAAATTTGTGTCCGTACAAACGGGCTATGCACGTATCAAGATGAACGAGGATGAAGGCGATCAATATTACCATTTTCGTTTTGCGCCATCGGTACAGGTTGAAGAACAGCAAGCCACCTCTGTCGTCAAAGTGGCTGAACAAAATGGTAAATCACTCGATGGATTGATTATTGCCATTGATCCTGGGCATATCGGAGGTGATTTTTCTGAATTGGAAGAGAGACATTTCAAAATCGGTGACGACCCTCCCATCAAAGAAGGGGACCTAACTTTAATCGTATCGCGCAAACTGAGTATCGCTTTAGAAGCTCTTGGGGCAACAGTTCGTCTTATAAGAAAGGATGCTCAGCCACTGACAGAGAGACGGGCCAAAGACTTTATTGAAGAAGCCAGTATAATTGAGAAGCGGCTTTATTTGGATGGTGACGGGCGTTTTCTAACGGTTACGCCGTGGGATTCCGATTGGTTTAAAAAACGAATTCAACTTCGCGCAGAAATGTTGTTTTATCGAGTGAGCGAAATTCAGGCCCGGGCTAAACTCATTAATGAGGAGGTGAAACCGGATCTTACGATTGCCGTACATTTTAATGTGGCTCCTTGGTTGGAAGAGACACAGCAGGTTTTGGCAGAGGAAAACCACATGCATGTCATCGTTCACGGAACATACACGCCTGGCGAATTAGGCTTAGATGATGTGCGCTTTCATCTCTTCAGAAAACTGCTTTCCAGAAACCACGAAATTGAAATCCCTTTAAGCAGTGCGGTCGCAAATTCGTTGGCAAAGGTGAATGGCTTACCGGCATTCAGGTATGGAGGGAAAAATGCTTCTAATCAGGGAAATAACCCGTATTTGTGGGCAAGGAATTTGTTGGCGAACAGGCTGTTTGTCGGCCCGGTGGTGTTTTTGGAGGCTTATTGCGCCAATTCGAGAGTGGTTTATCAGCGCATCCAATTGGGTGACTATAATGGGCTCAGAGAAGTAGACGGACGGAATGTCCAAAGCTTGTATGCTGAATATGTTGAAGGCGTGGTAGAAGGCATTGTTGACTATTACCACGAAGGTAGTTAGTTTTCAGGCTCAATTTGCAACAACCTGGTTAACAGGGGGTTTAATCCCTCAGTTAATCTTCACCTTGATCGACATGAGCATACGACCACAGCATACCCTCGTTTTATTAGCGGTTGTCTCGATGACATATCTAGCCAATTCTCTTAGAGCCCAAGACGAAAAAGCGAATCCACGTTTCCAAAATCGGAGCACACAGAGCAATCAACATACTGGAGTCTCGAATCGAACCGCAGTCCAACAACAGCGCCTAAGGGAACAGAATCAAAGTTCATCCAGCAGTTCACAAAGTCAGAGTAGCGTAAGACCGAGGAGCAGCCAAAACAAAACTCCTTCTACAAGCAGAAGTCGAATTACTACAACAGCGGGTACTTCCAACTCCGACAGTCGCACCAGCCGGACTACTCCCAGCACGGGTGGTGGCAGCGATCGAAACAGACCGACAACCACAACAACGAGCGGTGATGACCGATATGGTCGTTCAGCCACGATGGAAGGGAGCAGGAATTCCTCGATCACCTCAGATCGAAGAGGATCGTCCACCGTTTTGAATCCTGGCAGCAGCGGCTCCGATAGCAGTAGCGGAAGTAGTTCCAGGAATCGTGGGAGTTCCAATGGTGGCTTTGATCGCGATTCACGCTATCCAAGCATTGCCTCTGGGAGCTTGAACAGAGGAAGTGGAAGTACGGGAAATTCTACAGGTAGTTATAATCGAGGTGGCAATTCGAACGGTGGTCACGAAAATAATAAGACAGGCAGTGATTCTAGAACGGGTCGGGATACAGATTCCAGAACCGGTAATGATCGAGGAGGGCATGGGGATGGTGGTCGACACGACCATGACGATGACGACAAAAATTATGGTAGAGGTCATGATTCTTATGGAAGGGACGGTCACAACGACTACTATAGACGCACCAGCTACAGTCGGTATAATAGCCCATTGAGACGTTATGGTTCTGATCACTACAATAATATTTATTATGACAGATACTCCACTCGCTACCCTTCCTACTCTTCATTTCATACCAGTATTATTTTAGGTGCAGCAGCAGTTTCTCATGGTAGCAGGGTCCTCAGTGAGGAACGTCGAGCGGAGGCGGTTGGCTATGCCATATTCTTTGAAGATAGTAGTTTTCGTGGCGAAGCCCTCGAGATCTATGCCGGTGAAAGTGTCTACAATTTAAAAGACATTCAGCTGGACTACTCAAAAACCTTTAATGACCGTATCTCCTCCTTGAAAATCTACGGAAGCTTGACCGTTGTTCTTCATACGGATGCGGCATTTGGCGGCGAAAGAATTTTCGTTCATGGAGACCTGATAGACTTTAGCCGTATTAGCTCAATGCGACGCTTTAACGACCGTATTTCTTCGATAGAAGTTCTTCAAGGAATCGTGGACGAGCACAATTATTTACCAGCCAGAGGTGGCGAGTATGCCGTCTATGGTGACCCAAATCCTGAGGTTGATTATTCCGTTGGTGATCCCACCGTTTCGTATCAAGATTCAGTGCCCCCAGCTCCGATTGATTCAGCGAGAGCTTCAATTCCTCAACCATCGAATTCAGGACAAGTTAATGCCCGGGTTCACTTATTTGACCAACCTGGATTTAGGGGAAATCAAATTGTACTTACTGGAGGATTTTCGGAAGCTGACTTAGCTGCCATTAAAAAAGGTCTCGTTGGAAGTTGGGACAACAGCGTCGCTTCAATCCGGATTGAAGGGGGTGCGGAAGTATTTCTTTACACTGACCGGGATTTTTCGGGACAAGCCATAGCACTTAATAACAGTGTTGAGAATTTGAGCCTTGCGGGTGAGCTAGGCCCTTTTGTTGGCACAATCAGTTCAGTGATTGTAAATTCACCCCGCTGATTAATTCAGGGTCCAGATCTTACTGTATCGAGAAGCGCTTCGACGTTTTCTAACTTGGCATCTTTGTCGATACCGTGTCCCAGATTAAAAATGTGTCCGGGTCTTCCTCGCATTGAATCCAGTATTTTTTGAGTTTCTCTGCGAGTAACATCCCAGGTGCCGTTTAAAATCATGGGATCCAAGTTTCCTTGAATAGCTATATGGTTGGGAATCTCTTTAGATATTTCTCCAATATCTACTGTCCAATCCAGGCCTATGATTTGAGCTCCAGTTTGGCAAAGTTGTGACATGTGCTCGGCGCAACCTTTGGCGAACAGAATAACTGGAATTTCTTCCCGGATGGCTTCGATAATTCTAATGATCCACTTTAACGAACCTTCCATGTAGTCATCCCCTTGTAGAATCCCTCCCCAAGAGTCGAAAATTTGTACCGCGTCTACGCCTGCATTGATCTGCATTTTATAATATTCAATCAGCGCGTCCGTGATCTTTGTCATCAGGACTTCAAAATCGTCACGGTTATTCTGATACATATCCAAAACAACTTTATAATCCTTGGATGAGCCGCCCTCCACCATGTAGGTCGCTAGGGTCCAGGGGGATCCTGCAAATCCCAAAAGAGCTCGTTGATCGGATAGTTCTTTCCGAAGTATTTCTAACGCTGCCCTTACATAATCAAGACGTTCCGTTACCGAGTTTATGGTAAGTCGATCGATGTCGGCACGTGAACGAACCGCAAAGTCCATTTGAATTCCACCCTGTTCACGGAAAGAGTAGGGCTGACCCATCGCTTCGGGGATTACCAGGATGTCGCTGAATAAGATGGCTGCATCGTAATCAAATCTTCGGATTGGTTGGAGTGTTACCTCGACAGCCAACTCAGGAGTTTGCGCAAGTTCTAAAAATGAATAACGCTCTTTCAGCTCACGATATTCTGGCAAAGATCGGCCTGCTTGCCGCATGAGCCAGACAGGTGTTCTGTCAACGGGTTGGCAGTGTGCGGCGGCTAAAAATCGTTCTCTGTAATTCATAGGGTGGATCGTTTCCAAGATAGCCGTTTAGAAAAGGTGGGTGATTTTGTTTTGCCAAACAAAATCATTCCTCTTCAGCCAGACCTAGCCAGTCGCGAGGTTTCAGGTATTTAGCATACAGTTCATCCTCGCGAGTGCCAGGTGTCGGTTGCCAATCATATTCCCAGCGTGCCAAAGGCGGAAGGGACATCAGGATTGATTCAGTACGACCTCCCGTTTGAATACCAAACTTGGTGCCGCGATCCCAAAGCAGATTGAACTCTACGTATCGGCCTCGTCGGTATAATTGAAATTCTCGCTGTTCCGGTGTCCATAATTCATGTTTTCGTTTTTGAACAATGGGAATGTAAGCAGGGATAAAATGATCCCCGACGCTTTGCATCAGGCTAAATCCGAAATTGAAATTCTCTTCGTTAAAATCATCAAAGAACAATCCACCTATACCTCGTTGTTCATTTCTATGGGGCAGGGTGAAGTAGTCGTCACACCATTTCTTGTAGGTTGAATAGCGTTCTTGACCAAATGGATCGCATGCATCTTTCGCCGTGTGGTGCCAATGAATGGCGTCCTCTTCAAAGCCATAATAGGGTGTTAAATCAAATCCGCCACCAAACCACCAAATAGGCTCAGCGTGTTCTCGTTCGGCGTAAAAGAATCTAACATTGGCGTGTGTGGTCGGAACAAAGGGATTGAGTGGATGAATTACCAAACTGACCCCCATGGCCCTGTATTCGCAGCCAATGAGTTCAGGTCGATTTGTTGTAGCTGACGCGGGCAATTTATTTCCCTGAACGTCGGAAAAATTAACTCCTCCTTTTTCAATCACATTTCCTTGAAGCACTCGGCTTCGACCTCCGCCACCTTCCTCTCGAACCCAATTATCCTCTCTTACCGCGAGAACTTCATCTTCTTCTTCAAGCGCATTGCAAATACGGTCCTGTAGATTGAGTAGGTAGGTTTTTACGCGTTCCGGATCTGCGGATTGTTCAGGGTCGTTCATCTAGTTGAAGAGGATCAATGAGCTAGGAGGAAAATCAATGGTCTATAAAACGCAACTCTTCGCTCAGAATCTTCATTATTCCATCATGTCCGGAACAATACTTATTGTACAAGGAAATGACGGACCCAGAGGCCCGTCATTAAAAAGGGAAAATTAAAGCTAACCCTTAACTTTTCTATTAGGTAAGTATTGTGGCTTTTTAAGTATCACAGCCAGGCTCGACGTGAAGTCTTTCGTGAAGTCTCGAGCCTCAGCGGATTCCGCGCACATCTTGTACAGTTTTTCAAATTCCTTCTTAAATGCCGCAGGAAGCCGATCGACTTCAAAGAACCAATTTTGATCCTCCTGAGGTTTTTCCAAAGGAGTGATTTCCAGGTAGTTCTTAACTGAGTCGGGGGTGACATCCAGCAGATAAGACTTAGCCAATTCAGCTCGTTCACTGTTATCTTCTGAACATTCTATTATTATAGCAGCAAGATGCTCCTTGGTAATAGACCTGAAGTTTTGATGAAGATAATTGTGTACTTGTGACGGCGTTAAGTTGGTGCGCTTTGCCAACTCAACCTGATTTATACCATTCTTTTCCAGAATGATACGCAGACGAGTGGAGAATAAACTCATTTACGGATTGGTAAGATGTTCTAGTATGTTCAGTAACTTTCCTGAGTCAAAACAGATTCCTATCGGAAAATCCATTAACGCAAGATTCACCGCTAAATTTATATCGGTTTGTTGAGTTTACAATCTATTACTCAACAAAAATTTATTCCTAAATTTTAGAGAATGTGAATTAGTCTCTACCAGCTGAGCTTATAGTATTTGTGCGGGTAATCCCTAAAAGCTTCCTGATACGGTCTTCAATTTTGCCTAATATCGATGCATCATCCAGTCCGTTTTCCAATCTGAGCTGATTCACTGATGAACCGTGTTCGACAAAATTATCAGGCCAACCGATTCTAAGAACGGACGTCTTAATATTTAATTCGTTGATTGCTTCGAGGACGCCGCTTCCGAATCCGCCTTGAATCACGTTGTCTTCAAAGGTCACAATCATCTGTGCTCGCTTGCTTTGTATCTCGAGTAGCGACTGATCAAGTGGTTTTGCAAAGCGCGCATTCACAACTCCGACACTAACATTGAAAGTTTCTGCTATAACGGGGGCCAATCGTTTGCAGTCTTCTACCCAAGGACCGAGTGCCCATAATTGAATATCTGCGCCTTCTCGAATTATCTCAGCTTTCCCCATTTCAACCATGGCCGGTTGACTCTTAATTGGGGTCCCTATGGCTGCTCCTCTAGGCCACCGAATAAAGGTGGGTCGTTCGTATTTGATTGCAGAATAAAGCATATCCACTTGTTCGTCTTCATCTTTTGGCTGCATGATTACCGCGTTGGGAACACAGCGAAGGTAGGATAAATCAAACAGGCCGTGGTGTGTCGGCCCATCATTCGGAGAAAGTCCCGCACGATCCATACAAAAAACAACGGGAAGATTTTGTAGGCAGACATCGTGGATAATAGGATCGTAGGCTCGTTGTAGGAATGTGGAGTAAATAGCAACGACGGGTTTTTTCCCTTTTGTTGCCAATCCGGCGGCAAACAACACCGCATGTTCTTCGGCAATTCCGACATCAAAAAATTGTCCCGGTAGCTCTTTCTGAAAAATGTTTAGCCCTGTTCCGGAAGGCATCGCAGCTGTGATGCCGATAATGTCCTTATCTTTCCTGGCCAGTTTGCTCAAATGTTCACCAAAGACATTTTGATAGTTAGGCGGAGAATTGGGCTTTGAAGGAAGAGATTTGCCGGTTTCAGGATCAAACGGACTTGCCCCGTGAAAGCGCTCGGGTTGATTTATGGCTATATCATATCCTCGACCTTTTTGAGTTATTACGTGCAGCAGCACTGACTCGGGAGAGGTTCGGGCAAATTCCAGGTATTTCTTTAAAAGATCAAAGTCGTGACCATCGATCGGACCCAGGTAACGCAGCCCCAGTTTCTCAAACAGAGATGAAGGTACAAAGAAGTCCTTGGCTTCTTTTTTCATCTTTCCTCCTAGTTGGATCAGAGAATCTCCGCCCGGAATCTTTTTCAAGAATCCTTCCAGGTCGTGGTGCAAACGGTTGTAGGTCGGGTTGGTGATCAGCTCCCCCAGATACTTCGAAATGGCTCCAACGTTTTTAGCGATAGACCATTCATTGTCGTTTAGGATCACCACCATCTTTTTGGTGGATTGAACGATGTTGTTCAACGCTTCCAGGGCGATTCCACAAGTCAGTGTCGCATCACCTATTACCGCGACCACATTTTCATCGGTGCCATTGAGGTCCCGAGCAGTTGCCATACCCAATGCAGCTGAAAGAGCAGTGCCCGCATGGCCAGCCCCGTAACTGTCGTATTCACTCTCAGCGCGATTTAAAAATCCACTCAGTCCTCCAGTTTGGCGGAGTTTTTCAAATGCTGCACCTTGTCGACCGGTAAGTAACTTATGTACGTAGCCTTGATGAGCTACATCAAATACAAACGGGTCCTCCGGGCTGTTGAAAACACGGTGTAACATGATGGTTAGCTCGACGACCCCCAGATTTGGTCCGATGTGCCCCCCATTCGCTGCAGTCACTTCGATAATTAGGTCACGAATTTCCTGGGCCAATTGCTCCAGTTGATTCTTCGCCAGTGCTTTAACATCAGCAGGGCCTTTTAGGGTCGGCAGTAATGGTTTTTCTTCGGATTGGGACATTCGTTGGTTTGGTTGAGGGGAATCTAAAAGCTCGTATGAAAGCTTCTTATTCGTCGGGGTCAAAGTTTTCGAAGACCGGTTGGTCGGATTTTTCCCTCAGCTTTTCGATTTTCAATTCGGCTTCATTCAAGCGCTCATGGCAGGTTTTTAAGAGATGTGTGCCTTTTTCATATTGGTCTACCAGTTCGGAGAGGGGTACATCTCCCGTTTCCAATTCTTCAATTATGGCCTCGAGGTCTTTCAATGCTTCCTCAAAGGACTGATCCTTTTTTGTTTTACTCACTTTTTCCACAGTGAGAGTTCCTTTCTTCTTTTCAATGTTATCCTTCAATTCTTTTTAGAGAATTTGAAAACTTGCGCTACGTCCAGGGGTCGCCTAAAACGCTCACTTTTCATTCAATGCATTGGCTACTGACAACCTTTCTCCTTCTGCTAATCCTCAACAGTGTAAAATCACTTGTTTTAGACCTGCTTAACGCGCGCAATATTCGCGCCAACGCCGGGAAAATACCCGATGCCTATGCAGGAGTTATGGAGGAGGAAACTTACGCCAAAAGTGTGGCATATTCTTTGGAGAAAACGCGTTTTAGCATTATTACTTCTTTATATGGAAGCATCATTCTGGCTCTGGTCATTCTCGGCGGATTTTTGCCCTGGATGTGGCACGTGCTCGAAGGTTTCTGGGGTGCTTCGCTTTGGGCTCAAGCTGGCTACCTGGTAGTAGTAACCTTGGTATTAAGTATACCTGATATGCCATTTGACTGGTACAGCACCTTTAAATTGGAAGAAAAATATGGATTCAACAAAAGCACACTCGGCTTATGGATCTCGGACAAAGTGAAAGGTACGCTCATCGGTTTTGTAATCGGTTATCCTTTAATATGCTTGTTGTTGAAATTAGTTGATTGGCTTGGTTCCCATTGGTGGATCTGGGGATTTGTGGTTATCTTTGTTTTCCAATTGGCCATGATGGTGCTTTATCCCAAGTTGATCATGCCTCTGTTTAACAAGCTTGAGCCCTTGGAACCTGGCGAACTTAAGGATCAGCTCATGGACCTTTCAGATAGTTCCGGGTTCGCCGCCAAAACGATTGAAGTGATGGATGGCAGTAAACGTTCAGGACACTCCAACGCATTTTTCACAGGATTCGGAAAATTTCGCCGCATTGTATTGTTCGATACCTTGATGGAGCAGCTCGAAACGAATGAGCTCAAAGCCGTGCTTGCTCACGAAATAGGTCATTACAAACGTGGTCATGTGCCTAAGATGGTAGCCATGTCTGCGGCGGGAATGTTGCTTGCGTTTTGGGCGATCGCCTTCCTGGCCAAGAGTTCCTGGTTCTACGCCGGTTTCGGATTCGAAGGAGTTGCGAGTATCGCTCCTGCCTTTCTTTTGTTTTCGATCATGAGTGGATTGATCACTTCCTGGTTAACCCCGGTGTTCAGTATATTATCTCGAAAACACGAATACGAGGCCGATGCTTTTGCCCGGGATGCTATGGGTGAGTATCATTCACTAATTGGAGCTTTGCGTAAGCTGAACGAGAAGAACCTGAGTAACCTTACTCCGCATCCCATCTACAGTGCGTTTTATTATTCTCACCCAACTCTTCTTGAGAGGGAGTCGGCCATGAAGGGTGAAACTTGATTCCTGATGGCTCGTACGGCGCTGTCTTTTATTTTGTTATGCCTTGGCCCTTATAGCTTAAAGGCGGAAGTAATTCGGGTGGCTACCTACAACGTTCGCAATTACCTTGAAGTGGATCGCTGGGTCGACAGCCGTTATCGTCCTGGATTCCCAAAGACGGAAAAAGAGAAAGCAGCATTACGTTCCGTCATCCTCTCTGTTCATCCAGATGTTTTGGTTATTCAGGAAATGGGTACTGAGCCATATTTAAAGGAACTCCAAGCCGATCTCAAGGAAGCGGGGATTGAATACCCTTACCAGTATGTAGCGAAAGGTTCCGATGAAGAGAGGCATGTGGCATTGTTGAGTCGGATAAAGCCAATTGATCTTGTCTCTCACGCCGACATGAATTTTTCCTATTTCAAAAGTGATATTCCGGTTAAACGTGGCATGATGGAAGTGGTTTTTCAAACGAACGGAATTAAATGGAAGCTCTTCGGCCTGCATCTAAAAAGTAAATGGTCGGACTACGACGAAGACCCTCATTCGAACGATCGGAGACGATCGGAAGCATTGGCATGTCGCGGTCGGATACTAGAGCTCCAAAAGCGGGATGAACTTCCGTTTCTTATAGTGGGTGATCTCAACGACACTAAATCAACCCCGCCGATTCGCCTCCTTCAATATCGCGGGAAAAATGAGGTGGCTGCCATGGTAGATGCGGTTGATTCTCGAGGAGATCGTTGGACTCATTATTATGAAGCTGAAGATACTTATACGCGAATTGACTACATATTAAAAAGCCCTGATTTCCCTGCCGCAGTCATCGGAAACCACGCTCATGTCTATGATGGACCAGGGTATTTGGATGCGAGTGACCATCGCCTCGTGTGGATCGATCTCCATTGGGAAGGGGCAAATTGATGACACGCGAAACAGGGTTAGGTCTATATTGTCATGTGCCCTTTTGTGCAAGTACCTGCGATTTCTGTGCTTTCTATCAAGAAAAACCTCAGCGAAAGGAGCTGGACCGTTATCTCGATGGAATGGAAAAAGAACTAGCCTGGGTAAATATCGACCGTCCCATAGACACCATTTTCTGGGGTGGGGGAACCCCGAGCTTGCTTCCGGCTTCCGATCTTCGACGCCTGGGAGAATTGGTCCTGAAGACCGCGGGGCAACCTCCGCTCGAATGGACCGTTGAAATGGCTCCAAGCACAGTCAAGCCGGATAAACTCAAAGTGCTTCGAGATCTCGGGGTGAATCGTATATCGATGGGAGTTCAGAGTTTTCAGGATCGCTTTCTGGAAGGACTAGGTCGTTTGCATCGACCGAATCAAATTTATCAAGCCTATGACTGGATTCGCGAAGCGGGATTCGCTAACGTAAATCTGGACTTGATGATCGCCCTTCCTGGTCAATCGGCTGAGGATTTAAAACAAGATTTGTCTGAAGCTTGTCGACTCGATCCTGAGCATCTTTCCACCTACTGTCTTACGTTTGAAGAAGACACTGCGCTTTGGGTGAAACTTTCTCAGGGCAAAATAAAACAGGACCTTGAGAAAGACGCTGACCTCTACGAACTCACTTGGGAACTTCTTAGCGATGCGGGTTACGATCATTACGAAATCAGCAATTTCAGTAAGCCTGGATATGCTTGTCTTCATAATCTCAATACCTGGAAAATGAAGGAATGGATCGGAGTCGGCCCTTCTGCTGCATCCCAGTATAACAATCTTCGTTACAGCAATCCTGCCGATTTGAATCTCTGGTTAAACCAAACAGCTATCGCTGCTGAAGATCGTGGCGAAGTTCAAATTCTCACAGATTCGAATTTAATCGAGGACTCCTTAATATTTGGACTTAGAACAGGGCAGGGCATCTCACTTAAGGAGATCGAAGCTCGTTTCCCCGGTGCGTCACTCGACACGTTCAAACCTTTCTTTTTCGATTTAAAATCCGACGGGCTCGCCGACGGAAATGACGAAGACAGCATTCAACTCACTCTTCAGGGAAAGTTACTTGCAGATAGGATTGCGGTCGAGATTCTTGAGCTGGCTGGGTAAGTTTTTTCGGAATGGGAGCTCTTTTCTATGTGCAGTTTTGATTTCCTCAATTCCCTTGCAACAAGAATTGTCTCCTGACTTCCTCGTTTAAATTTTATTTATTATGATAGAGAGCTTTGAAAATTGGTTGCTGAAAACAGGAATTCCACAAGGTCAAATTGATGTGGTTATGATTGTCGCGGGAATTCTTGTTATTGTCCTCGTGGCCTTTGTTCTGAACCTGATCGCAAAGCAAATAATAGTAAGGACAGTGATCGCTATTATTCGCCGGAGTAAGATCTCCTGGGATGATGTGCTTATTGACCATAACGTCCTCATCAGGCTTTCACACTTCGTTCCTGCCATTGCGATCAATTGGTTGGCACCGTTCTTTTTCGCGGACAATGAAAAATTTGTCCAGGCGCTCAGGATGGGGGTCAATATTTACCTGATCCTCATATTTATTTGGGTGATCGATTCCTTTCTGAATGCGGTCCTCGACCTTTATAATCGTTCCGATAAGGCCAAGCGTGTTCCTCTTAAAGGATTTCTTCAGGCGGTCAAGTTGGTGATCTACCTGATTGGTATCATCATCATTCTTTCAATCGCGTTTGGGAAATCTCCGATCTATTTTTTCTCAGGCTTAGGTGCGGTTACCGCCGTACTTTTATTGGTGTTTAAAGATGCGATACTTGGATTTGTAGCTGGTATTCAAATCTCGGTAAACAACATGGTTCAAGTAGGCGACTGGATTGAAATGCCAAAAAGCGGTGCCGACGGAGATGTTATCGATGTAACCTTAACCACCGTAAAAATCCAGAACTGGGATAAGACTATCACCACTATTCCGACATATAATCTGATATCCGATTCATTTAAGAACTGGCGTGGCATGTCGGAAGCGGGTGGTCGTCGAGTCAAGCGTTCATTGAATATAGATATGAATAGCGTCCGGTTTGCCGATGACGAACTCATGGAAAAATTCAAGCGGTTTGAGCTTTTGAAACCGTACCTTGATAAAAGGGTCGCTGAAGTGCACGAACACAACAGTTCGAGACAGGCGGATATGAACGAACTGATTAATGGTCGTCACCTGACTAACATTGGCACCTTTCGAGCCTATTGTCTCGCCTACCTTAGAAACCACGAACAGGTCCACCAGAATATGACTTTGTTGGTTAGACAGCTTCAACCAAACTCTGAAGGTCTACCCATTGAAATCTATGTGTTTACCAAAGATACCCGATGGGCCGTCTATGAAGATATTCAGGCCGATATATTTGATCACCTGCTTGCCGTGATTCCGCAATTTCAATTGAAGGTTTTTCAAAAGCCAAGCGGTAAGGACTTGGAGCTGATCGGGAAATAAATACCAGGCCCCAAGGTATTACTCAAATTGCTCTTTGAACCGGGCAAAAGCAGCTTTTAATCCTTCAACTTCTGATTTTAACTCGGTGACTTGTTGTTCCAGTTGGTCGACTCGTTCGTTTCGCGAAGGTCCTGATTGGATGACGACTGGAGCAGCCTCTTGAATTTCAGAAATCTCAATTTCACCTCCCAACAACTGGGCATAGCGTGCCTCTTTTTTTCCGGGAAGCACGGGCAGCTTCAGGATAAATGGACCTTCTTCGTGTTCTTGAAGGTGTTCGAGAGTGGATTCTACTTCGTTTAAATCCAGGAAGGCATGCATCCGTTCACCCCTTGTTCGCAATTCACCGGGCGTTTGAGGTCCACGAATGAGCAACTCGCAGATAATGGAGAGGTGTCGGGCGGAAAACTCCCATTTTTCAGGGACCGTATATTTGAACTTTGGCACACGGGACCCGGTTGTATCGACCCTGAAGCAGAGGTGCTGGACTCGCAATTCGTCCAATGCATCGAGAACTTCTGATTCGTCGAGATCAAGGATTGGAGATCGGTTTGATTTCTGGTTACAAGCGTTGACCAGGCTGTTGAGAGAAAGGGGATAGTTCTCTGGAGTTGTGATGGATTTCTCAATCATACAACCGAGGACGCGGCATTCATTGGGGGTTAGCTCAAGATTCATAACAGGTGGTTAGCGTTCAGACTTTTTGATGGCTGTCAAAACAAGCTATTTTCTCTCAAGTTTTTTCTGCTCGCGCCCTGGTTGAATTATACATTTAAGACAGCTTCTCTTATGGATAACCTGGTCGTTTTTTCACTTCCGTTTATTACCGCTCTCATTGGTTGGTTTACCAACAAGGTGGCTGTGTGGATGTTATTTCACCCCAAGAATCGGGTGAATATACTGGGTTACAAATGGCAAGGCCTGATTCCCAAGCGGCAAAAAGAAATCGCTGAACAAACCGGCGAGATAATCGAGCAGGAGATTCTGCAAAAGCATCTGCTGTCCGCCTCTTTGCGTGAGATGGATTTTACGCCGCATTTTCACAAGTTTATTGATGAACTGGTAGGTAAAGCTTTGGTCGAGAAACTGAGATCTATGCCTTTTATCGGCGGGTTTCTTAATGACTCGCTCGTAGCACAATTTACAGAGATGGCCAAGTCGGAGATCGATACTCACGCCGCACCTTTCATTGATCAAGTCGCCAGTGATTTGGAGCAGAGAGTCCACGTCAAGAAATTGGTGGAAGATCGTATCAAGGCACTCAATTTGGATGACCTCGAACGATTGGTACATAAGATAGCCGCGAAGGAGTTTCGCAGTATCGAGCTCCTCGGTGGTGTGTTAGGATTTGTGATAGGTTTGATCCAGCTATTGTTGCTCTGGATGACTGGTCACGTGGCTATTTAAGCGTCTTTTGGAATCTTATTGTCCGTCGTCAGCATCAAGACTGGAACCTTGGTTTTTACCCAAGCGTTTTGCTCCTTGAAGAATCTCGCAGGTACTACCTCGCAGGCTTCACCAATTGTCTGTACCGGAATCCTTCGGCCTTTCGGGGAAGCATTGTAATCATATGCTGCGTTTATGATCCGCTCCTGAGTGGTGGCTGGCGAATCGTCCTCGGGAATCTGAACAATCCATCCGGTGTGGTCCTTGCCCTGCAACGATCCCACCGGATCAGAGATCATGATGCACCACTGCTTTTTGACCATGGGCGGTTTATCCTCATCTACCTGATTTCTTATTTCAGTTTCGATGTCGTCCATAATACGGGCAACCACTCGAATATCGAGTTCGTTGCGTGTTAGGATCAGTTTGAGAAGCTCGGTGTCTACTTTAGCCATGTTTTTATAGTTTTATGAAAATGATTAAAAAACAGTGTTCACCATAAAAGCAGCAATAATCAAAAAACAAATGGTAAGTTTAGAAACATATGCCGCAATCGTCCCAAGAAAGCTGCCCCAGCCAACACGACTCGCTTGCTGAAGGTTTTGACCGTCCAATAATTCTCCAATCAAAGCGCCAACAAATGGACCAATAATAAGCCAGATAAGGAATGGGGGGATAATAAATCCCACAAATCCACCTACTAGTGCTCCAACAGCTCCCTTCCTTGATGCACCAAATTTTTTCGCACCGAGAATAGTTAGGACATAGTCCATCAAAAAGGTAATCCCAACAAATACACCGGCAATCAGGATTAACATCCAATGCGCCGACGCTTCCGGCACCCAGATTTTATGAATGACCATGCCGATCCACACAATTGCCGGTCCGGGAACCACTGGCAGAATACAACCGATGAGCCCGGTCATAAAAAAACCAACTAGCACAATAAGTGCCAGCAAAGGTAGGGAAGCCCCCCACCAATCGCCAGCCTGGGATATAAACGATGACCACCAATCCATAAATGAAACAATCAGGTTTCAGCGCAGTAAATGGCTTTACCTGTCAAAATTAAACCCGCAGGCTTTCAAACAAGTCGCAACAATCTTTTTACTATGAAAATTCCCCTAAGAAGTCGCCGGTCATTCTTAAAATCTGCCGGGATCGTTTCTGCCGGTTTTTTGACCATGCAAAAGGCTACCAGTGTTTTGAATGCATCCGAGGCTCTACCTATTTCAAAAGCTTACGGACCTTTAATTAAAGATCCGGCCAATGTGCTCGATTTACCTGAAGGATTTGATTACCAGGTTCTGTCCAGAGTTGGTCGCACTATGAGCGATGGGCTTGTCACTCCGGGAAATCACGATGGCATGGCTGCCTTTGCTGGAGATAGAGGTCGAATCATTCTCGTGTGCAACCACGAATCGAATCCTGATCAAGGGATCGCCAGTCCTTTTGGGGTTAAGAATGAATTACTTAACAAGGTAGATAAAAAGAAGTTCTACGACTATGGCTACGGAGAGCAACCAGGCTTGGGTGGAACAACCACTTTGGTCTACGACCCTAAGCGACGTAGAGTTGAAAAACAGTTTCTCAGCCTGGCTGGCACGCATAGAAATTGTGCCGGAGGACTAACACCCTGGAATTCCTGGGTCACCTGCGAGGAAACGGTTCGTCTTGCCGGAGATGGAATTGAAAAAGATCACGGCTATAATTTTGAAGTCCCCGCTACCATGCGACCAAAGCTTGCTGAGCCAATTGCGTTGAAGGACATGGGACGTTTTAATCACGAAGCCATCGCGGTTGATCCCAAATCGGGCGTTGTTTACCAAACCGAAGATCGAGGTGATGGATTGATTTATCGTTTTATCCCCAACGAGCCTGGTAAACTGCAAAAAGGTGGGAGGCTCCAAGCACTGGCGGTCAGGAGTTGGCCAGGTTGTGATACCCGCAATTGGAAGGACCTTTCGACGAAGGAATTTCAATTGGGTCAATCCTATGGAGTTGATTGGATTGACCTGGATAATCCTGAAGCCCCGCTCGATGATTTGCGTTACCGTGGGTTCGAAGCTGGAGCTGCACGTTTTGCCCGTGGCGAGGGTATGTACTATTCAGATAAAAGAGTTTTCTGGGTTTGCACCAATGGAGGGAAGGTGTTGAAGGGCCAGGTATTTGCTTATACTCCCAGTCCTTATGAAGGTACCGATAAGGAAAAAGAAATGCCCGGTAAGTTGGAGCTCTATCTGGAACCTAACAACGGCGAAATCGTTGAAATGTGCGACAATCTCGATGTTACACCCGATGGTGGTTTATTGCTTTGCGAAGACGGAAACGGGGATAACTTTCTGGTAGGAGTAACTCCCAAGGGTGAGTGGTTCAAATTGGCAAGGAATGCCTTTGCCCCAACTGAGTTTGCCGGGGCTTGTCATTCCCCTGACGGAAAAATCGTCTTTGTCAACATCCAGAAAGCCGGACTCACTCTGGCTATAACAGGTCCGTTTGGCTGGTTGTAAAATAATCGAATTATTTAGCTTATTCGATGTTCCAGGTATTGAATTAAAGCCTCGAGAAATTCTGTCTCGCGGTTCAATTCAGCGCATAGATTCGAAGCGGACGCTGTATGCGCCTTTGCTTGATTGCGCGCTCCTTCCAGACCATAGAGTTTTACGTAGGTTGTTTTTTCATGCTCCTCGTCAGCCCGTGTTGGTTTCCCCAGGGTTTCATTATCCGAAGTTGCGTCCAGAATATCGTCTGTAATTTGAAAAGCCAGGCCGACGTGGCGACCTATGTTTTTAATAGTGCCAAGCTCCTTTTCAGATCCGTTTCCCAGCCTGGCACCCATAGTCATTGCTACGGTTATAAGAGCAGCAGTTTTATTCAAATGGATATAGTCGAGTTGATCCGCGGTATAGTCAGATTTTTCACCTAAAATGTCCTCCATTTGACCACCGATAAGTCGTTGGCTTCCCGCGGCGGTGCTAAGGTCTAGAATGAGATCCTTGGCTAAAATAGCGGAGTCGTTGTATGACCTGGCAATTATTTCAAATGCCAGTGTGAGTAAGGCATCTCCCGCAAGCAAAGCAGTTGGTTCATCGAAGGCTTTATGACAAGTAGGCTTTCCTCTACGAAGATCGCTATCATCAATACTCGGAAGGTCATCGTGAATTAGCGAATAGGTGTGGATGCATTCCAGGGCGATGGCAGCTGGTAGGGGATCCTCTGAGGTTTCGAATAATTCGGCTGTTGCTATGACCAATACGGGCCTTAGTCGTTTACCTCCAGCCTCCAGGCTGTATCGCATGGCTGAGTGCAAGTGGGCTGGCTTTGTTTCCTTGGAAGGCGTCCAAATGTTAATACCTTGTTCAACGCGTATTTGATAATTGTTAAGCGTTGCTTTAAAATCCATATCGATAAAAATCCCGAAAATTAGAAAAGAAGTATTATGGTTTCAGTCGAACAAGTATGGCGTAAGGTGTTTAAAACCTCTGGGTGTTGGCCCAAACTATTAATTGGCAGCTTGGTAATGCTGATCCCGGTTGTGAATATCTTTGCATTGGGATACCTTTACCGGACCACGGCTTTGGTCAAGTCTGGAGCTCCATTCATATATTCGGATTGGGACCGCTGGAAAGACCTGTTTATCGACGGTCTTAAGTTTCTGGTTTTGGCTATTGTCTGGCTTGGTATACCAATGTTCATCGGGTTTTTCGTCTCGATAATGGTTGGTGTGGTTTCACATGAGCTTGGACAAATTGCGTTTATGATCAGCGTGCCGATTGGTATTCAGCTTTTTTCATCCAGTCTGTATCGCTACCAAAATTTTGAGTCTTTTAAGGATGCGATGGATCTGCCATTGCTTCTGAAAGTTTATATGCGGACAGTAAGCTATGGGCTTTTGCCATTACTTGGCTACTGCGGAATCCTCTGGATTCTTGGCTCATTATCGGTGCTCGTACTCTTTATCATAAGTCTTGTAATCCTGGTTTATTTCACATCACTTTACCGCGCTATTGAGTATGGGAACATGTAAGTTCCTGTGATCTTTAGAAATTCAGGTAAAAAATCTAATAAGAATTATGCCAAATTACGATTACGTGTGCACTTCGTGTAGAGGGGATTTTGAGTTCTTCCAGTCAATGAACGACAGTCCACTCACGCAATGCCCAACTTGTGAAGAACCTTCTCTCAAACGCAAAATTGGAACAGGTGCCGGAATTATCTTCAAAGGAACTGGTTTCTATGAAACCGACTATAAAACGCCTAAAAAAGATTCTTCAGCTTCTGAGCCTAAAAAAGATGCGGGGGAAAGTCCTAAAAAAGATGGGAGTAGCGATTCAGGTGGAGGTAGTTCGACCTCAACATCTGAAAAATAGCTATGTCATTTGAAAAGTCCTCCGAACTATCCCCAACATTAAAACTTATCCTGGGTGCCTTATTTGGGTTGGCCTTGGGTTGTTTTGTGGGAGCTACCTATTTAATTACCCTTCCTGTTAAGGAAGTAGTTGAAATGCCCGATGAAGTGAAGCCAGGCTATCATTATGTTCTGAAAGGACGAACAGGTGGCGGCGATTCCTGGAAGCTAAAAGCCATCGACTTTCAACAAGGTAAGGAAGAGGTTGTTTTCCTCGAAACAGACTTAAATCGTTGGGCTTCCTCGTTTTCGACGGAATATCCTGATGAAAAACCAACTCTTTATTTGGAGCCGCAGAAACCGATTTTCCGACTCGATGAAGACAAGCTCCTGGCCTCGACCCAGGCAGATGGCGGATTCGGAAGTTGGACAAGAATCGTGACCATTTCGATGGAGGGTACCGTTGCTGAGTCTGAAGACTCTTATGAAGTAATACCCAATAAGCTTTATGTTGGTTCTTTGCGACTACCCAATCTTGTTAAAAATTTGGTTTGGAACCGAATAGCTGCCGGGTACAAAATGGATGAAGAATTTCAATCTTTGTGGTCTTCCATCGAAACAGCAAATGTGCACGAGTCACAATTAATCCTTACGGCCAAAAAGTAAGGCAGCTACCTCATGGGCTGAAGATTGCGGGTTTGTTACTCTGCAGTTTTTCGTTATTTACCAGTTCCTTGAAAGGGGCTGAGAACCAAAAGTCCGAGAGGATTTCGAATAGGTATTGTGACATGGTTGGCTTCGATATTTCGGAGCTACAGGAGGTAGACGGAATATGTCGAACCGTAATTGCCGGTTGTGCCTTGGTATTTGATTGGCCTGAAAAATTCCCTGAACGCATTTTGGTGCAATTAGCCGAAAGTGGCGTACCTCAGGTAAGCAAGAGCTCCAAGGGAAATGTAAGCCTTCGACTTATCAACGGATCGCCACAAAATGAAAAAGCTGAGTGGTTAGCCCGCGTTCTACTTACACGATACGCTCTTTGGAAAGGCAATGAAACTCCTCCACCTTTATGGTTGGTAAATACAATTCTTATCGAGGGTTCTTCAGACGGTAGTCCTCAGCTACTAACGCTGATCAAACGTAGACTAATAGATCAGGCGATCCCAACTATGGCTCAGAAGATCCAAACCTATGACCGGACTATGGATATTGGGTGGGACTTTCTTATTTTTCGCTTCCTGAAATCAGGAGGACTTGAGCAGGAGGTATTTCAAACTCGATTGCTTCAGTTTTGGTCGAACGGTTATGATTGGACTCAACTTCAACTGTTTTTCACACCTCGTTTCCCGGGCCTGAATGGTGCGGAGTTAGAACTTCTCTGGAAAACCTTTGTTGATGAAACCCTGTCAATTGAGTCTGCTGTGTGCTGGACCGAATCGCATTCCCTCAAAGCATTAGAAGATTTAGTCACGATGGAAGTCACACAAAACAATCAATTAAAAATACTCAGTTTGGACACCTGGTTTTTATATCGAAGCTTTTCCTTCGTCAGCTCTTTATTTAAGGATAAGCAAATGGAATTGGAGTTAATGGCGATTTCAATACACCCATATTATTTTAACGCCTGTCACTCCCTCAATAATGTTTTAATCGCTATTATGGAAGATGACCTCAGCGGATACCAAACCGCTGTGCATCAATGGAATCAAGACATGCTCGATGCCCAGCAACTATCATTTGAGACGGACCGAATTCTTAAATTAATTTGTCCTTAGGTTGTCTTTAAAACGCCTTTATGATCTGAGAAATATCTACGTTATCCAAGACCATTTCCTTGATGATGGGAATTTTATCCAGATCTTGTGGTTCGGTCTTCACAGTCATATTGTTGATGATGGATGCTACTTCATAGCTATCTCGTTCAACTGAAATAACAGGTATGTCTGTGGATGCCAGCATGTCCAGAATCTTGGGATGGGGAGACAGATCCCCGGTCAAAATAATACCTGAGATCAGTCGTTCTCCTGAAATATTGGCGCTGGCAATGGCCCATAACAATATGTCATCACGGTCGCCAGGCGCGATGATTAGCGTTCCCGGGGAAAGGTAATCAATGATGTGTTTGGCGGTCATCGCGCCAATAACTACTCGGGTGATCCTCTGCTTTGAACCATGTAGCTGGCCGTTGATCCAATTGCCTTTAATTTCTTTCGCTACTTGGGAGAGATTAGGGGCGCTTAATACTTTTTTCTTGGGCAGGACTCCCAGTAAAGGAACGCCCAGACGTTCCAGGCCTTTGCCGGCATAGTCTTTAACCATGGCAATTTTTGATTCTTCGACCTTGTTCAGAATCGCTCCAACAACTTCCAATCCTTCCTTGTCGAACAGCGCTTTGTTGAGAGCGATTTCGTCGACAGGACGTCCAATGCCACCTTGGGCAACGATGATAACTTTGGCATCGAGTAGTTTCGCTACTTTTGCATTGGATAAATCAAAAACAGAGCCGACTCCCGCATGTCCGGTCCCTTCAATCAGAATACAATCCTTCTCCCAGGCAGCTCGGTCAAAAGCATGGCAGATTTCGTGTATAGTTTTTTCCAGGATGGTATCAGGGTTGTCCAGGTATCGACGGGTGAAATTTCCGTCTACTGCAATGGGAGACATCGCGGAAATGGGAGTGGACACGTGATAAATCGAATCTAACAGGAATGAATCTTCATCAATATCGTGACCTTGAACCTGTAGAAAGCGTTGTCCGATCGGCTTAATAAAGCCTACCCTGGAAAACTCTTTGAGAAGCGAAGCAAAGAGACCAAGACAAGTAGTCGTCTTACCGTCGTTCATCCGGGTGGCGGCTACAAAGATCCGCTTTGTCTCTTTGTTTGTCGGTTTTATCAGGCGATTCTCTCCTTTTGAGCTCGCTTTGCTTAAGGCCGAATTTATTGGATCAGGTTTTTCCATTAGACGAAAATTAAGTCAGTAAAAACTCACGATTAGTCGCTTGAGCTCCAACAATTACAGAAGTTGCAAAAATATCATGCGCACTGGCTCCGCGAGACACTTGAGCAGCCGGCTTGCTCAGACCGGTCATGATTTGTCCATAGCCGTAGCCTCCAGCTAAAATCGTAACCATCTTAGCTGCAATGTTACTACTATGAAGATTGGGGAAGATGAGCACATTTGCCTGACCTGCAATCTCACCCCCAACACCCTTCTGTTTGGCTGCGTATCTATCCAGCGCAACATCTGCTTGGATTTCGCCGTCGATCCTGATCGGAAAATCCAGGCTTTTGGCTTTTTCTCTGGCGAGGTCTGTGGCGACTTTCATTTTTGTTACGGTCGGATCGGATGAGTTCCCACTATGAGTGCTGTAACTTAACAATGCGACTCGGGGAATTTCTCCCGTCAGATGGTAAGCCAGGCTTGCAGACGAAATGACCATATCGGCCAATTGCTCTGCATTGGGGTCTGGTAAAACCGCGCAATCGGAAAGAAACAATCCCCCGTCGATTCCGAATTCCTGCTTATCCTCCAGATCAAGGATAAGAACGCTCGACGCAGTTTTCACATTTTCCCGTAAAGGAATGGTTCGAAACAATGAAATGAGTGCGTTGGATGCCGGAGTGCCTGCTCCAAATACCAATCCATCCGCTTGAGAATTGGCCAGCATCAAGGATGCGAAATAGTTTGGCATTTTCACCGTTTCCAAAGCCTCTTCCTCCGTTATCCCCTTTCCTTTGCGACTTTGGAAATACTGTTCGGCAAACTTTTCCAGTTCCTCGCTGCGTTCGGGATTTATGAGGCGAATATTATCCATATTGATGCCTAGTTGTAGGGCAGTCTCCTTAATTTTCTGTCTTTCGCCGATCAAGATAGGTGCGCCCAATCGTTTGGTTGCAAATTGTCGAGCCGCCTGAAGGACCCTATGGTCCATGCTGTCTGGAAACACGATGCGCTTGGGATGACGCTGTAATTGTTGGGTAAGTTTGTTGATGAACCTCATGCCGTAAAATCGGGAGAATGCTTAGAGCTAGGCATTTGATAGCCAAGCTCAATAAAAATGAAAACTAATCAGAGATAGAACCATTTTTAAGTTCTACTTGTTGGAGCTTTGTTTCATGGTCCTGAGAAAAGATATGTCATCCCGCTTTTTGAATGTCATTGTTGTATCCTCATCCACCGTCGGATCACGCGTGTTGGGGTTGTTTCGGGATATCCTGGTTTTTTCCATCTTCGGCAGTTCAGTTCTCAACTCCGCATTTATTTTAGCCTTCACTTTCCCCAATTTGTTTCGTCGGCTGTTAGGTGAAGGTGCGCTGACAGCCGCGCTTTTGCCCCTTCTGACTGATCAGCGTGAGCAGTATGGAGATCATCGTTTGTTTTGGTTATTTAACAAAATCCTAAGTCGGGTGATGACTTTGCTCTTTGCTCTGGTGGCGGTGGGTAGTCTTGCCATGATTGTTGTTGGGAAATTACCGGGGCTGCCGGAGCGATGGGACCTCGCTATGCTTCTTGGCGTTCTTCTTTTCCCATACATGGCCTTTGTCTGTCTGGCTGCTGCTTTGGCTGCAGCGTTAAATGTGCTCCATCGATTTGCGATTCCGGCACTCACAGCAGTCTGGTTGAATCTGTCGATAATTTTGTTTCTCGGAGGAATCGGATATTTTGCAAGTGAAGTTCCTCTTTACCGCATGTATTGGCTCTGCGCCGGTATGCTTTTCGGTGGGTTTCTTCAGTTAATGATTCCGTGGATCGCATTGAGGCGGGAAGGTTGGCGGTTTGAGTTGGATTTTAAGCCAAGTCCCGAGGTGAGGGATTTTATCCGCCTGTTGCTACCCGGGATTTTGGGAGCCTCGGTTATTCAAATAAATATCCTTATCTCCAGGTCGCTAGCGCATTTTTTGGACGAATCCGCTGTGTCCATTTATTACTTGGCTAATCGCCTGGTGGAATTTCCCCTGGGTATTTTTACGATCGCAATAGCGACGGTGTATTTTCCTGCATTTTCGAAATGCGCTTCGCGTAAAAATACCAGCGAATTTGCCCTGGTATTTAAGCAATCGATGCGACTGATGTTCGCGATTACGATTCCAGCGACGGTAGGTTTCTTTGTATTGGGGGAGCCTATTCTTCGATTCTTATTTGAATGGGGTGCGTTCAATGCTTCGGATACTGCCATCACACTGCCACTTTTGCAGGTGTTCGCCATAGGACTACCACTTTACTCGATGGTAGCTCTGATGATTCGTGGATTTTACGCCTATAAAGATACTACAACTCCCATGAAAGTGGCGCTTTTCAGCTTTGTTCTCAATATAGTCCTAAGCCTGGCCCTTATGTGGCCGCTTGGTATTGTCGGGTTGGCTCTTGCCAATGTATTGGCGATTTTTGGTCAAACGATTCTTCTTACCGGGATGCTATCCCAGAAACTTAAAAGTAATTTGGTTAGAGATCTATTATCGGATATACTCAAGATTCTTGGTGGATCGGCCGTTATGGTTGGGGCAATCAAGCTATTAACACTAGGGATTATTTATCTGCCGTTTACGGACAAAGGTGAAGCGGCGGTGTTGGTGTTGGTTGTGATTCCTTTGGCCGTCCTCATTTATTTTGGAGTTCTATGGGTATTGAAGTTTAGTGAAATAGATGAGATTCCTCGATTGTCTGCCCGAATGTTTGGAAGGAAAAATACCTAAATAAGATGCGGAGTTTTCTCAGTAAACAATGGCTTCTTTTAGGTCTTGTTATTGCCGTAATCCTGGCATTCTTTTTCCCTCATTGGGGTGAAGCTGGCGGTGTTCTTAAATCAGAAGTTACCACTAAAATCGGGATCGTCCTTATCTTTTTTCTTCAAGGATGGGTGCTTCCCACTGAATTACTCACCAAGTCAATGTTACACTGGCGAGCGCATTTGTTCACCCAGGTATTTATTTTTCTGATTTTCCCTTTGGTGTTCATTGTTGGTGGCTTGTTTTGGTCACCGTTTATGAGCGAGCCCTTAAGGGTTGGTTTTCTCTTTATGGCTGTTCTTCCCACCACAATATCCTCAGCCATCGTGTTTACATCCCAAGCCCGCGGGAGTACTTCGGTCGCTCTGTTTAACACAACGGTGGCGAACGTGATCGGAGTGTTTCTTTCCCCGTTGTGGATGGCGGTACTCATTCATACCGAACTGAATCAGATGGGAGACCTCGGAGCCGTTTTATTGAATCTTTCGAAGTTAATTTTGCTCCCTCTGTTTTTGGGACAAGTTGCCCATGTATTTTTCAAGGCCGCGTTGAATAAGGTCCGCCCGGCGATTGGCCATTTTAGTCAGGTTGTCATCGTTTTCATCGTATTTGCTGCATTCTCGGACTCGGTTGTTGATGGGATCTGGGATGATCAAGCCGATGAATTGGTGATTATCACCACTGTACTTTGTATTGTGCTTTTTGTTTTAATGACCGGCCTGTGCATTTTTCTGGTCAAATTACTGAAGTTTAATGAAGGCGACAGGATCGCAATCTTGTTTTGTGCTACCCAAAAGACACTGGCTACCGGTGTGCCTTTGGGGATTTCTCTTTTTGGAAGTGACCCGTCGTTTGGGATTATTTTGCTCCCGTTGATTATCTTTCATCCGGTTCAATTGATTCTGGGTGCCTTGCTCATCAGCCGAATCCAAAAACCTGGGCAATAAAAAGCCCGGCTGGGTAGCCGGGCTTAGAAATTGCTTGGTTGAGTTGTTTTTTAAACGACTTCAACTTTTCCGGATTTCAGTGCTTTTGCAGAAATCCAAAGGCGCTTTATAGTGCCGTTAGGCAAGCGAACGCGTTTGCGTTGTAGGTTTGGGCGGAACACACGTTTGTTTGACTTGGTAACGTGAGTACCAATTCCGCCGCTTTTCTTGCTTTGACCCTTCCGTGAAATAGATCCACCGGTGACGGGTCGTTTACCTGTTATTGCACAAATTCTAGACATTGCTCGTATCGAGTTTCGAAGTAAAGGGGAGGAAAGTAGGTCTGAGAGTCCCAATTGCAAGCGTTATTTGGACTCAAATCCCTTAAAATTATTTAGACGATCAATCGAACCATTCGTCCTCTGGGTCAAAGGAAGGGACTGCGAAATTGATGATTTGCATTTTACCTACTGCACGGTGTCTACAGCCTGGTTTTATCATGATGGTGCTCATTGGCTTTACTGGAAATTTCTGCCCATCCAATTCCATATAAGCCCCGTCTTCTGTTTCCAGGATTATGTAAAACTCAGTGATTATCTTATGATAGTGCGTTTGTGCGTCTGTCGAGATATCTACGCGATGCACGGTAGCTGTTGGGTTATCGGGTGAGAAAAACGCACGTTTCGACGTTCCGCAAGGGCAGGGCACTCCGTCTATTTGGTCAAAGTGTTCTATTTCAAAATTCTTATTTTTTGTAATGTTCATGATTAAAACTATAAATGTCCCTGGTGATTGAATCCCCGAATTGGTTGATCGTGGGCAAAAATCATTTTGGCTAAATCAAAGTTCGGTTCCTTGGCGACTTTTAAGGATCTCCTCATAGCCACCGTCGTTTAATACATTGATGAACCCTAATTCTTCCAGCGCAGTTTTTGCTCTTCCTGCGCGACCACCACTTCGGCAGTAAAGGTGAATGATTGCGTCTTTGTTGGCAGTAACTTCGCTAATACAGTCGGCAATTTGCTCATGCGGTATATGGAATGCTTCCTCCAAATGACCCGAATCAAACTCTTCCAGGGTGCGGACATCGATCCAGACTTCATCTGTTTTTTTGGTACAGGAAGAAAAAGCTAATCCAACGAATATTAGGATAGAAATGGTTATTCGAGATTTCATGGTACTATTTTGAGTTCTATTTATTGAGTCGCAATCTTGGTTAGTAAACCAAGCTTTCTTGCCTTGGTAAACATCCATATGAATATTTCAGCAGCGAATACCAAATATACCAGGTTGAGAAGAGCAGAGTAAAAAATAGTTTACCAATCCATGATGCCCGTTAGGATGAATTCACACATGCCTTCGAATATATAGGCTCTCGGGAAACAACATACCACATATTGGATCGTTTTTGGTGGCGTTTCAACAGAGTAGATTACTGCCGAGGCAAGCGACTCGGCGGCTTGATCCCGGCGAACACTATTAGATTTTTAATTACAGTGAGATTCGATGGCAGGTTTGCAAAGTGGTTGATTTTTCAGCACCATTTGCTCCACGTAAACCAAGTATTTCTCCTGATTTTATGGACAATGTAAGCTGATTTACCGTCAGGGTGTCACCAATGGATTTTGAGAGGTTTTGATGAAAAGTGCATTGTTGGAGATCAAATTCCTGATTTTCCGCTAACTTTCGCCACTTTTTTGGCCTGAACAGGCCGAAAACCCCGAAAACACGCTTGTCATCGGATTAAAATTCGCCTTGTTTAAGGAATTACTTACCCAACATAAAATCCAAACCTATAATATCGAAAGGCACCCAAAATGAATAAAGCAAATCTTGTTGACGCTATCTCAGACCAAACCGGGCTATCAAAAGCCGACGCTAGCAAATCGTTTGACTCTGCTCTTAGTGTAATCACCAGTGCTCTTGCTTCTGGAAATGCAGTATCTCTTGTCGGATTCGGCAATTTTACCGTTTCCCGCCGTAATGCGCGTGTAGGCCGCAATCCAAAAACCGGAGCTGAAATCCAGATTCCTGCGCGTAATGCGGTTAAGTTTTCTCCAGGGAAAGCTCTTAAAGATGCGGTTCAATAGAACCAACTACCAGTAAATTTTAAAAGGCCGGATTTTCCGGCCTTTTTTTTGTGAAAATATATGCATATTATTTTTCGGACGATGGCTCGATTCCGAATAATGCTCTTCCGCTTTTAGTCTATTCAAAAGCGATGGATGTTGGTGTTTCGAATCCTGCCCAAATTATTGAGCGTGTTTTTGAGAATCATGGATGGTCCGGATTCTGGAGAAATGGAATCTATGCCTTTCACCATTACCACAGTACTTCCCATGAAGTTCTAGCTTGTTACCATGGCGAGGCCGAAGTTCTGATGGGAGGTGAAAAAGGCATTCTGCTTCCAGTTCGTGCTGGTGACGTATTATTGATTCCTGCCGGTGTTGGTCATTTTAACAAAGGATCCAGTTCTGACTTTGCGGTTGTCGGTGGATATCCTCGCGGATTTTTGTGTGATATGCGCTATGGCAAAGCTGACGAGCGTCCTACGGTACTCGAAAATATCGATGCACTTCCGTTGCCTCCCCAAGATCCAGTTCTGGGCCGCTCTGGTGGGTTAAACGAGTATTGGGCCTAACGATTTCGATAGGAAAAATGGTCGTCCATTTGTGTCATGATTCGTGTGCCAGAATTCGCCGACGTTTTTCAATAGCCCATGGCGAATCACCTGATCTAAGTTTTACGATGCGAAGCAACGCATCGATGAGCTTAGTACCATTGAAAAGCCAGGGTTTATTCCAATAGCGCATCAAGTATTGAAATGGCCAATTTCGTTGACCGTGGCTTTTCAAGTCTTCGCCCCATCTTTTTAAGAGTTTCTTATTATTCGATTGGTCATTGTCTCGTCTCCCTGGAGATGCACTGACATGGTGCCAAACGGTACTTTGCCCGGCGACGATATTCCGGTAACCCTTTTGCCCAATCCGTAAGCAAAGATCCACATCCTCGCAACCATTGAGGTAGGATTCATCGAAACCCTGCATCTCTTCAAACAGTGATCTGCGAATCAACATACAAGCCCCGGTTACAGCCGGGAAATCCCGATAGTCGAATGTTGGAATAAATGGGTAGTTTTTCCCGTAGTGGTCGGGAAGTCCTACGAGGTCGAAAATGATACCTGCATGATCGATTCTTCTGGTGTTAATATTTCGCTGAATATTTCCAACCGTTCCAACTTTTAGTTTTTTATTGAAGCATTCGAGCATGGGTTCCAACCATCCATCAGTCAGGACCAAATCATTGTTTAACAAACCGAGAAATTCGCCAGTTGCATTTACTGCTCCACGGTTAACGGATTTCGCATAACCCATGCGTTTCTCATTGTGCAATACAACTATCCTTTCACTTCGGCGGGCATCCAGGAACTCTCTACTTCCGTCATCGCTACAATCATTTACGAAGATAAGTTCAAAGCTGACTGAATGAATCGTTGCGATGAAGCTCTCAAGTAAGGCCTGGGTGCAGTCCAATCGATTATACAGTGGAACGATAAAGGATACTTTGGGTTGGTCGAGCAACGGCATCGGAGTCATGTTTTAGCTCAAATCCTGAGGTGCAATCCTTTTGTTTTCCAGGTGCTTAGGCGAAGTAATGAAAGTGTCAAAAAATCCATTGCCGTTGATAATTACAGGCTCTCAATCACCTTACGCTTGAATATTAAAACCGTTGAAATCGTTCACCAAATTCAAGGATCGGCTCTTTGGAGTCGTAGTCGTCCTTTTTGCCTCAAGTGTTTTTTCATTCGCTCAGTCCGCAGAGATTGAATGGAAGGATCCCGCTATCACAGTGGATGAATCAAGTGGAACAGTTGATGTCACTCTTTTACGAAGCGGAAGTTTAACTGGATTGGCTAGCATTTTTTACCAAACAGTTGCAGGAACTGCCACCTCCGGGTTTGATTACCAATCGATCAATAATCGTCAGGCATTATTTACTGGCGGAAAAGAAGAATTAACGGTTTCAATTCGCATCAATCAGGACTTTCAAAAAGAAGGTCCGGAGACGTTTCTTCTGCAGTTATTCAATCCAAACACTGGGACGATTATTGGAAGTAACAAAGACCTCACCATTACCATCCAAGATGATGATGTTGCTACCATTGAATGGTCGGAGGGGGTTGTTCGTGTTGGAGAGGATGCAAGCTCTGTTGAATTGATTGCTACCCGATCTGGTGGTACGGGTTTTTCCGCATCCGTTGATTACAATACCACAGGAGGGACCGCGTCACCCGTTTTTGATTTTCAATCAAAAAGTGGGACTCTCAACTTTTTGGCCGGCGAGGTGCAGAAAAGCGTTTTCATAAATATCACCAACGATACGCAGTCAGAATCAGATGAAGAATTTACCGTTCAGTTGAGTGATCCAAACTCAGCCGAACTCGGGTCGCAAGGTCAGGTCCGTGTGATTATTGAAGATGATGAATCCTCGCCAGGTACTATTGGATGGAATGTGAGCTCAATTCAGAAATCGGAAGGAGGTTTGGAAGTGGAGCTTGTCGCCCAAAGAACGGGTGGAAGTCTGGGCAGCGTATCAGTACAATATGCAACCTCTGATGGATCGGCTGCAAATGGAACTGACTATATTGGATCGAGTGGATTCCTAAACTGGGGTGCCGGGTCGACGACTCCACGATCTGTAACGATAACTATTCTGGAAGATCAAATGGATGAATCTGACGAAACGTTTAATCTGATTCTCTCAAATTTGGTAGGCGACGCTGATTTAGGACAGTCAACCGCGATCATCACAATTCAAGATAACGATGAAATCAGTAGTGCTGGGACCGTAGGTTTTACTACGGGAATATTGACTGTTGAGGAATCAGTCGGTGTTGCATTCGTTTCAGTTTCTAGAATCGGAGGTTCATCTGGGGAACTGGAGGTTAGCTATTCATTCACGGACTCCACCGCTGTTCGAGGAAGTGACTTTACCGGAGTCGACGGTGTGCTTCAGTGGAGTGATGGCGACGTGCAGAATAAATTTATTTCTTTTCCTATCATAGATGACGGGGTCTTTGAAAGTGATGAGTCGTTTGTCATAAGCTTAGCTGCATCAATTCCCGAAATCTTGAATGAATCTTCAGCAATCAATGTGGTCATTGAGGACGATGACGTGGCGAGTCAAGGGACTGTAGTTTTTGCCTCTTCAATTCAGTCTATCCCTGAAAGTGCGGGGACCCTTAATGTTGCTGTCCAAAGAATTGGTGGAGCGACGGGTGCTGTGTCGGTTAGCTACCAAACAATCGAAGGGGTTGCCATGGCCTCGATCGATTTTGTAAATCAAGTTGGCGAGCTGAATTGGGCTGATGGAGATGGTGCTGATAAATTTATCGTGCTAACTATACTTGATGATCTGCTTTTTGAAGGAAATGAAAGTTTCTCAATTCAATTAAGCGACATTGGAGATGGTTCAGTGGCGGGAGAAAATAGCATCCAAACGATTACCATCTCTGATGATGAGGCCGAGCCTGGAACCTGGTTCGAATTTAATCGTACTTTGTATTCAGGTACAGAGGGAAGTGGACTTGTTGAAATTCTTGTTGAACGCTTTGGCGATGGTGTCGGTCAGGCTTCGGTTCAAGTACGATCCGAGAATGCAGATGCTATCGCAGGTGTCGATTATACTCAACTCAGTGTCGTTCTTAATTGGGCTGATGGAGATGTGGAACCTAAAACTGCCAATTTAGTTCTCTTAAATGATTTTAGCTCTGAGCTAAACGAACGTGTTTCACTTTTGTTATCTGACCCCAGTGAAAATGCGTTGGTAGGTGATGTTGTCGAAGCTCAAGCTCTGATTTACGATGATGATACCAATTCGGGCGAATTATTAAATTTATCTACCCGCGGTTACGTCGGATTCAATGATGAGGTTCTTATTGGTGGATTCATTATTTTTAATGGACCACTGAGAGTGCTTATTCGCGCGGTGGGTCCGTCTTTAGTTACCGTTCCAGGTTTTCTTCAAGATCCTTCGCTTCAGATAATCAACAATGCGGATCAATCCTTGGTTGATGAAAATGATGATTGGTTAGACAATTTTACGCAGATTCAACCCATAATTGATACTGGATTGGGAAATCTTAATGCACGTGAGAGTGCGCTACTTCTTACTCTGCCTGCGGGTAGCTATTCTGCTATCGTTTCGACCAATGGACCGCCTGGAATAGGGTCGATTGAAATTTATGTCGATCAATCTGCAGGACTTTCCGGCGACCTGGTCAATATTTCAACCCGTTCTCTTGTAGGAACGGATGATAAGAGAGTAATCGGAGGGTTCGTCATCCTGGGTAGTAAACCTAAGCAGGTTCTTATTCGGGGAATTGGACCAAGTATGGCAGCAGCGGGTGTGAATAATGTCTTAGGAGATCTAATGCTCGAACTCTTTTCGGGTGCTACAAAGATGACCGAAAATAATGATTGGCAGTCCGCTGACAACGCAGGAATGGTTTCTTCTTTGCTTCCTCCGGCTAATGCTAAGGAATCAGCTTTACTCATAACTCTGGACCCTGGAGGTTATACCGCAATTCTTTCAGGAGCTAGCGGAAGCACTGGCATCGGGCTAATAGAAATATACGAAGTTACAGAGTAACCTTATATAATCCAAATTAACTTTACTCGAGGCGGCCCGTTATGGGGTCGCCTCTTTTTTTAATTCGTTAAGTTCCAAGGCGAATGACTTTGTTGGGAAAAATGAATTCCCTTCTATACTAGCCACGGTAAAGCTTTTTACTTTAGTGATCGGAGTGTGCGTATTTAGGAAATCCGACAAGGCTTTATCTCCTTCCATTAACGGATTAAGGAGGAATCCTTCATTAAGATTTCCACCTACCAAACGAAAATTCCTACTGGTGCCATCTTCGAGGTTTAGACCTATGACAAGAACTTCCGGCTTATAAAAAAACGAGGAAAGCTTGTGAAGAAATGATGGGTTGTAATGAACTTTGAGCCACAAGAGCTTTTGAGAAAATTCGGCAATGTCCACATACTCACCAGACTGTATGGTTTTTTCAATCAGTGCGGACCCCATCTCAAGTTTTCTTGGCACATCCGTTCGTTTCAAAAGCATGTAGTTTTTTTCCTCCATTGACGGTTTGTAGTTCTCAAATACTTCCAGGTTATACAAAGCGTCATCGCTGTACGGGTACCTTTGATCTACCAATCCATACCTGACTAAAATAAAATCTGGAGGGTTATTCCGGATATGTGCCTGGTTTAGTTTTGAAAGATAGCGGTTGAATGCATGGTAGTTTTGGATGGTGGGTCTGGGTTGGAAATTTAATCCGTTCAAAATCAAAACGGAATGTTGGAAATGTAATAAATCGATACTGCTTTTCCCCACCAGTTCTTTAACTCCCGGAAGTTCGTTTTCAGCCAAAACCATGGGAATAATCCTAGTGTAGGTTTGGTTTAACGAATCTGGATTTACCAAAAAATGCAGGTTACCTTTAAATAGGTTCCAGGTGTTGGTAGCAATCGGCTTTATGCCCCCCGGATAAATCCAGGTTAAACTTGCAAAGTAGCCTGACACCGCCAAGGCCAGCCAAAGTTTTCCGAGGGCTTTAGACGTTGCGATAGGGAATAGTAATAGAACAATTACAGGGGCCGATTGAAGGAAGAAAGCCAAGTGAGGACCTGCTCGTGTAATGCCTGCTTTCCAGGATAAATAAATAGACGCAGCAGCGATTATTAGTGTTATCCAGTTTGTTGCTTTTCTACCCTTCCAAAGGCTATAGATCAAAATCGGGATGCATATCAGAAGTAGATAAAAGACGAGGAAATAAAATATTTTAGAATTCTCATGCAAATTCATGTTCCACAAATAGCCTTTGGAGATTTGCAATGAATTAATGAAAAATGCCGGAATAGTGAGAGGGTTCTGACCAATGATAATCCAGATCCCAATAAAGGATACTAAATAAGTCCCTGCCAGTTTATATGCCCTGGAATGATCTTTTTGAATGTATGCAGCGACGGCCAATACCGCGATGCAGGCTATTCCGAGCGTGGCGAAACTAAACTTCATTAAACCTAAAATTGCCAGGTAAGTGGGTATGCCTTTCGCAATCCATCTCAAGTGTTTTGTATCTAGAAGGATCAGGGATGCGGCCAGAATTGAGGCCATGAAAATACCATCCTTTCCCATCGTAGCGCTTGGAATTATACAAATAAATGCCAGCGCTTTTATCAACAGTGACTGAGACCTGAGAGCCCTGAAAATCAAAAAAATGGCTAGAGAAAGTATCAGAGACTCTGCGGCTATTTGCCAAAAGACATAATAGCCTAAAGAAGTTGGCGAATACAGAAAACTGAGTGGCCCTCCTGTGAAATTTACGGTAGTCCCAAATTCCCAGTTTTTAAAGAAAGCTTCCTCCAGTGTTACCTGCCAGGAAGCATCCAGGGCAGGAATAGTAAGGTAAGGTTTTGGAATCAGGAATAGAAAGGTTAGGAGAGTAAGCGCTATTTCTATGGTTAGCGGTTTTTTGAGAAAATTGAATTTCATTGTTATTCTTTAGGTAATCGTGGAGGCCAGGCTAATGAAAAATCTTCAAATTCCAAAGTTAGATTTGGGTTGTAGGTAGGATCGAAACGTAACTGGTCTCCCCATCGCTTGCGCATATAATCAATCTCACTATCCACTCGTGTTTTTCGTGATTGATCGTTGTCATCCCCTCGAGAGACAGACTCGTGGTGGTAAAGCTGAGCGTGAGGCGTCCAAATATTTACATAACCGGCTTCTCTAATTCGCAGACAAAGATCGATGTCGTTAAAAGCAACTCCGAGATTATCTTCCTCAAACCCTTCGACCTCATCGAAGATGGATTTCTTCACAACCAAACAGGCTGCGGTAACGGCTGAAAATTGTTGGACCAGATTTAAACGATTTCGCTGTCCAGGTTCGCCTCGAACTGCGTATTTAAAACAGTGGCCGGCGATGCCATTGATCCCGAGAATTACACCTGCGTGTTGAATGCAGTCTTCCGGAAAGTAGAGTTTTGCTCCTACGGCACCCACCGTTTTCTTGGATGCATGGCTTACCATTTCTTCCAGCCATTCTCCATTGATCACCGTCACGTCATTATTTAGGAAAGCGAGGTATTCACCTGCGACCTGGGAAGCGGCAAAATTATTGATCGCCGAAAAGTTGAACGGTTTGGAGTATTCAAGAATCCGAATTCCTTTAGCTTTGATATCCTCGAACAATTGCTTGGTTTCATCTTCTACAGACTGGTTGTCTACGACCACTATTTCGTAATTAGTGTAAGTGGTTCTATTTCGAAGGCTCCCGATACAGCTTCGAAGTACCCCGGCCTGATCCTTGGTTGGTATTATAATAGAAACCAAAGGAACCGGTTGTGGTACTTGGTATTTCAGGCGCCAATGTCCATGTGCGATGGGGATAATTTCAACATTGGGTCTGGATCGTTCACAGTGCCCCTGAAGGGTTTTTAATGAGGACTCCCGGATATAGCCTTTTTCTTCCAGGGCAAGCGCCGTGGATCCCTCGATGGCTCGCCAATGGTAGAGTAGATAGGGGATGTGGACCACTTGATCGGTTTTAAGAGTCTCTGTGATCTTTAAAAATAAATCCCAGTCCTGACTACCCTCAAGGCCAGGTTGAAAACCACCAACACGTTTAACAAGATCAGTTCTTGTGATGGTTAAATGACAGAGGTAGTTCTGGCCCTCCAGGAGTTCAGGGTTCCACTCGGGTTTAAAGTAGGGGTCAAAACGTTTATCTTTTTCGTCAAGTTTGTCCTCATCGGAAAAGAACAATCCAGCGTCTGGTTGCTTGTTGATATACTGGACAGCTCGAAGTAATGCATCCTTGGGATAAGCATCGTCATGATCAAGGAATGCGCACCATTGACCGGTCGCCAATTCCAGAGCAGAATTCGAAGCATGGCAAATGTGGCCGTTTTCTTTGCGTCTAACTATTTTTATTCGCTCATCTTGGGTGGAAAAAGCTTCAAGCATCTTCCAGACGCCTTCATCGGGGGAGGCGTCATCCGCGATGCACAATTCCCACCGTGGGTAGTATTGATCTATAACAGACTGGATGGCCTTTTTAAGGTAATTTCCCGGAGTGTTGTACACCGGCATGATAACAGAAATTAGTGGTTGTTGCTTTAATGAGTCGAGCAGGAGAGCAGCCTTTTCTTCGGGAATGGATAGTTGATCCTTATGTTTTTCGAGCCACTTATTGTAGTCGCGCTTTTCCTCGGACTGAGATGCAAAATGTGAAACCGGAAATCGAGAAAAGTCCTCCAGTGCAAACAGGGTCCATTTACCTTTTGAGTTTTTGTATTCGAATCTTAACTTCGCTGACCGAGGGATGTTATCTAAAGGAATCTCAAATCCTGATCTCAAGCTGTTCGGGTGGTTATCCCCGTTTTCCGCAAATACGTCTTTTCGTTTTAAGCCGGTTTTCCCTGGAAAGGTTTGTTTGCCCGTACGAATTCGAATTTCCTCGATTGCTTCTCCGTCGGTTCTGAAGCACCAACCAACAAACATGAATTGGTGTCCATAGCGTCGGCCGATTTGAGCGCTCTCTACATTTGACCGGACTCCACTTTTACTTTCAGCAATTTTTTTATCGGTGTAGTAGGTGAACGGAATTTGAGCTGGTTTGCGCTGATCGAATTCAATCCAATCGCTATCCGCGGTTTTAAATTGGAAAACCAGGTTGGGATTTCCCGGCAGATCGTCCAGTTTTAGTTCGAAACCCGAATTCAACGCGTTTGAGTGTCCCGGGAATTCCTGATGAACATCTTCCCGCTGTAACCCGTAGCGCAGGTTAAGTTCCTGGTTTCTGAAAAGCATCCTTACCTCGGAGATGGGAGGTCCGTCTTTTAAAAATATCCAACCAGACAATTTGGTCTTAAGCTTTTTTTGTTGTTCTACAAAAATGGTCTCAACGTTGTAGAGACTCTGCGTCTTTGGCTGAACAGCAGGGGAGGGATCATTGTCGATGGTTTTGAGTTTCTTTTTCTCTATGGATGCAAGATTCTTTTGGCACACTTCGATCCAGGTATCGGAGTCAAGTTGGCATTCTATCGTAAGAGTGCCATCCGATTTGTTCGGCGGCAGCTCACACTCAAATCCGCACATTTTCGAGTCTGGCTGATCAACGAAATTGTCAGCTATGTCTTCCCTTTCGAGTGGAAATTCGACACTGAGTTGAACTTCATCCAACCGAGCCTGAATTCTACTAACCTTCAGAGGATCAAGAGCAAAACACCAACCGTAAACAATCTCTGTTTTCAGAGCTTCGTGTGGAAATCGTCCATCCAGTTTATAAAGGATTGGCAAATGGATGGAGGTGGGCTTCAACTCTCGAGTAAGCTTACTCAATGCGAGCAAGAAGTAGTCTTCTTGCGATGGCTTTACCATCAGGGATATTGAAGTGTCTTCTTCCGGCTCAAAGGTGGTTTCAATGACTATTGTTTCCTCTTTGTCTGTTGGAGTAAAAGGGGAGACACGGTCCGGTATTTGATTATACGCCAAGTTGGTGCGATTGATGTAAACCGCTGGTGAACCGCCCTTTGGAAGAACAAATGCGATCACCAAATTAACACGCTTTAGTTGAAGCCAATGGTTAACCTCGATGATTTCGGCCTCTATCCTTGGCGTCCAGGGAAGGCGGTAGTAAAGATTAGCCAGAGCCTTAATCATCCCTCTGAGCTTTATTTGATTTTTCCAAAAACTGATCCCATGGCCGCTTGTAGCGCGGTGGTTTCGCTAATCCGAAATCCTCAGTGTTAAGTGAAAAAGCTGGGTTATAGAAGGGGTCATTTCCGATTGTTTCTGCCCACTGTTTTTTAAAGGCGTCTGCCTCTTTTTGCCAACGTTCTTTTTTTTCTGTATTGTTTTCCAGTCCACGAGAAGCAGATTCGTGATGGTAGAGCATCGCATAGGGGGTGTATACGGTACGGTAACCTTTTTGCCACGCCCTTAAACATAAGTCGGCATCGTTGTAAGCTGTGCCAAAATTTTCGCCATCGAATCCACCCAGCTCCCGGAAAACGGATTTTCGAATCGCCATGCAAGCTGCAGTTACGGCTGAGTAATTTTGGATAATTCCAGCCCTTCCAATATGCCCGGGGTTTTGTCGATGTAAAAACTTGAAGGCGTGTCCCGCAATCCCGGCAACACCCATAATCATCCCTGCATGTTGAATGTAATCGTCTGGATAGAGCAGCTTTGTTCCAACGGGACCCACATTGTTTCGGATAGCATGGCTAACTAGTTCTGCCAGCCAATCTTCCTCCACGACCTCCATGTCATTGTTTAAAAATAAAAGGACCTCGCCCTCGGCTTTTTCACTGGCCCAATTATTCAGTTTCGAAAAATTGAAAGGTACCGGGTTATTTAATACGCTGACCCGGTCTTTTTTATTTAGTGATCCAAGGAAGCTTAGCGCATCTTCTTCGTCGCTGCCGTTATCTACGATAATAAGTTCGTAATTGGAGTAACGCGTTTTCTCTATAATGGAATCTACACACTTTTGAAGTAGCTTTGCATTATTTTTTGAGAGTATAATAATAGAGACTAACGGGTCGTTGGGAGTAATATAGCGTATCCTGAAAGAGCCAGTCGTTGGTCCTTTTTCTACCTTCCCGTTCGGCTCGTGCTTATCCAAATATTCTTGAAGAGCCCGATGTCCGGAAGTTACAGCGTAATCTTTATTACCAACGCTGGCACTCGTTGAATCATTTGAAAGCCGCCAATGGTACAGAACTCGTGGAATATGCCGGATGTTATCCGCTGAAATATGGTCGAGGCATCTTAGGACCAGGTCCCAATCCTGTGATCCTACAAAATCTTCTCTGAAACCTCCTACCTTTCGCAGCAGTTCTGTTCGGTAGACTCCAAGATGAGATACAAAGTTGTGGGAACATAAAAGGTCTATGCCAAAATCCGGTTTAAAATAAGGATCAAGTCGGTATCCGTCGGGTGTTATTTTATCCTCATCCGAATAAATAATATGGGCCTCGGGATGGTTGATTATTTCAAGAGCTACGTAATATAAAGCATGTATTGGCAATTCGTCATCATGATCGAGTAGGGCAGTGAATTCACCTTTCGCCATTTCGATGGCCGTATTTGAACAGGCTGAAATGTGGCCATTTTCATTTCGGAAGCTTACATTGATTCGTGAGTCTTTCTCTGTCCAGTATTTCAGCCGTTTAAGAGTACGTTTGTCCGTCGAGTTATCGTCGGCAATACAGAGTTCCCAGTGTTCGTAAAGCTGCCTTCGGACACTATTCACCATGGTGTCCAGAAGCTTTACTGAGGTGTTGTAGGTCGGAACTACTATAGAGATCTCTGGTTTGCGGGCAAAGGTTTTGATGTGGGCACAAATGGCGTTGCGATCTTCGAGACTCAGCGTGTCATATTTCTTTACCCACTGGGTATAGGGATGTTTTCCCCTGACAGAGTTTTCCGGATCGAATGCCTTAAGTCGCGGGCGCACAAGGTATTCGGAGATAAGAGGTTCCCAGTCGCCTCCTTTGAATTTCGTTTCCAGTTTAAAATTAGTGGAGCCACGACCGACTTTCATTGGTACTTCAAAACCTGAGTAAAGAACACGCTCATTTTTGGTATTAAACGCTTCCAGCAGGTCGTGCCGCTCAATGCCAAACCGCGCAATTTGGGTACCATATTTGCTGATGAGCCTGACTGCTTCGATTGTTTTGGTTTTATGATAGCACCAACCCCTTAATAGGAACTCGCGCTGCTTCGGTCGCAACCATCGGGGTCCATCGATAACGCAGCGCACTCCAGTCGGAGTCTCGATAATGTCGTGCCGATAGTTAATAATCGGCACGAACTCGCTAAATACTCGGGATAACCTTTTAAGGAGCGGCATCAAAATCAGAAACTCTGCATTGAGAGCAGATTGAACAAATTGATCAACTCTTTATCTTTTTTTGAGACGGTGAATGAAACGAAGTAATGGAGACCTTCGTTGTGCCAATGTTTCCAATAGGTAATCTATCTTCTCGTTAAGGCTACTCACGGCTTTATCTTCCAGCGTTTTAGGTCTTCTTTTCAGGGTGAGTTGATTCGAGAGAGGAGATTCAATTTCAGTCGCCAATATCTCAACCTTTAACCATTGGATTTGCCCGGTTTCTATTTCTGGTAGTGGAGCAAACAGCAACTGAGGATCATGGGTCAAGCTCCAGAATTCTTGTCCATCTTCCGTTTTGGCTCCTAGGCTCACGCCATTTGCCTGGCAGGTAACCTGAGATGCTTCATGAGGATTCCATTCAAAAACGGGAGCCTGATTAGCGTCCAGCAATGACCAGGATTTTATAAAGTAGGTGCCGGGGTATTGCCCAGGGTCAAGTCGAAGCCATTCCATGGGTTGCGGGGGAGAAAACGGAATAAGCCAGATATGTCTCTTCTGTCCACTATACCAAAAACGAAGTGATCCCAGTTCCAGCTTTTCAGGTTCCTGTGGATAGTAGACCTGCATTTCCAACAGAGTCTGAGGCACCCGCCTCTTGGTTCCCTCCACATTGTTCTGTGCTGAACGAACGTTTATTAAGTAGTCTCCGATTTGTTCAGCTTCTTTACTCGGTTTCTTAATCGTAGATAATTCTATTTCCAGTGCTTTAACCGCATTCTCAACCTGATTCCCGGAGGACCGTGAAAGCGTGTTTTGGGGTAGTGCAATTATCTCCTCATAGAATTTTGCCAGCTGAGACGTGTTTTTTGATAAATCGAACCATTCCTGCCCGGCTATCTGACCTGCTTTGGCAATCGTCTTGGCCAATTCGGCGTTTGAAAACAATTCCTGGCAGCGGGCTGCAATTTCTTTCGGGTTGGATTCTTCGAGCAGCAAAGCCTGTTTCCCGTGGATTAACCTTTCTCCCAGGTTCGTTCGGGTCGTCACCAGAGGTCGACCGAGGCAGAGAAAATCTGGAAGCTTGGATGGAAGACGATATGCATTGTACTCATTAATGCGGCCGGGTTGCACTACGACATCTGCCAATTCGATCAGACGCCATACTTGATCTCGCGGTAAGTATCCAACATCTCTAATCCATTGGTTGGCACCTGCCGGGATGGACTTTCGTGTCTCCCCATCAGGGAAACCGGTTTTCATGAGAATCGTGGGAGTCCCGTGTTCATTGAGAAGATGAATAGCAGTGTAGAGATCGCAGAGATCCTCCTTGTTGTGGCCAGATGCGCCTCCAGGGTAGGTGATTATTTTGAATGCTTCTGGTATCCCGAATGTATTTTTATGGAATTTTGGTTCCTGGTTTTTCTTTGCAGCACGTAAATCGAAACCAGGTTCCAGAATGTGAATCGGTTTCGCCTCAGGTAATGTTCTGGAAAGACTTTCGGTTATTACCGTAAATGCGTCGGCTAGTCCTATGAACCACGGTCCATGCAGGGGATCTGTTCTACTTAGGACTTCTTCTTTATTTAACGGAGAATCGCTTCGAATGGCTTCTTCGTTATCTTCCAGATGGATGATGCACCGTGTCTCAATGGTCTGATTAAGTTTTTCGAAAAATTGCCGAACAATCTCTCTAGGCGTCCAGACATGGACGATATCCGGACCAGTCCCATTAAACCGCTTTGGATTTCCGAGCATGTCCTCGTACGAAAATACGGGAACTTCCTGGTGAGGGAAAAAGAAGAAAGTGGGATCCAGTTCGGGTAAAGTTATGGCGACTTCGTGTCCCAGCTTTTTAAGTTCCGCAGCAAATGGGCCAATATGATTCATGCTGTTTGCGGCGAAGGTACCATAGTGCACAAAGAGAATATTCATACTAGCAAGCTGGGTAGGATCTAGGAGACATAAGGCAAATTTGGTGATTACGGTCTGGTCATCAATTTAAAGATGTGAATTTATGTCTGGATTAATTTGTAGGCGCTACCAATTTTCTCATTTTAAATTAATGACTGAAGAGACTAAAGAAATACATCCGGATTTTTCAGGGTTACTCCCCCGGAACCTTAAAGAGACTCATTTGAACCAACGTGGCCATGTGTTCTGGTTTTACGGCCTGTCTGGCTCCGGTAAGAGTACATTGGCCTATGCTCTTGAAAAGCAATTGTTTGCCGAGGGTTTTTTTGTGCAGGTTTTGGATGGTGACAATGTGCGCACAGGTCTGAACAGCAATCTCGGATTCTCGGATGAGGATCGTTCAGAAAATATTCGCCGGATTTCTGAGGTGGCAAAGTTGTTTGCGCAGTCCGGTGTCATTACGCTGGTTTCTTTCATAACGCCCAAAATCGAACTGCGGGAACGAGCGAAGGCCGTTATCGGAGAGAAGGACTTCACCGAAATTTTTGTGGAAGCGTCGTATGAAACGTGTGCGGAGCGGGATGTAAAAGGGCTTTATGCGAAAGCGAAATCCGGTGAGTTAAAGCAATTTACGGGAAAAGACTCGGCATTTGAAGCTCCTGTATCGGACAAAGTTATCACTGTTAACACAGAGCTGTCCGGTGTTGAAGACTGTTCAGCTGCGCTGCTGCAAAACATCCTCCCGCTAATCCAATTTTCCGAATAATGCCACATTGGTTATAACCATGGACTACCGACTAAGTCATATCAAACAACTGGAATCCGAAGCGATTTTCATCATGCGAGAAGTCGCGGCTCAGTTTGAGAATCCTGTGTTGCTCTTCTCTGGCGGCAAGGACTCGATCGTGATGCTGCACCTGGCCTTGAAGGCGTTTCACCCGGCCAAACTTCCGTTTCCGTTGCTCCACGTTGATACGGGGCATAACTTTCCGGAGACTATAAAGTTCCGCGATGAGCTCTTGGAAAAGCTCGGGGAACGGCTTATCGTGAGATTGGTTCAGGATTCCATTGACCAAGGCAAGGTGACAGAAGAAAAGGGAGTCAACGCCAGTCGCAATCGGCTTCAGATAGTTACGCTCTTGGATGCAATCGAAGAATTCAACTTTGATGCGTGTTTGGGAGGCGCCCGTCGGGACGAAGAGAAGGCCCGGGCCAAAGAGCGTTTCTTTTCACATAGAGACGAGTTTGGTCAATGGGATCCGAAAAATCAGCGTCCTGAGTTATGGAACTTGTTTAACGGGAAGAAGCACTTTGGTGAGAATTTTCGGATATTTCCCTTGAGCAACTGGACGGAGCTGGATGTTTGGCAGTATATCCTTTGGGAGCAGATTGACCTTCCGCCTATTTACTTTTCTCACAAGCGGGAAGTCTTTAACCGGCAGGGCGTTTTACTGGCCAAGTCCGAATTTGTAACCCCGTCGGATAGTGAACCGGTGGAGGAGCGAGTTGTGCGTTTCAGAACGGTGGGTGATATGACCAATACCGGCGCCGTGGAATCTCCCGCCAATTCTGTTGAGGACATTGTGGTAGAGGTAGCTGCAGCCCGTGTGACAGAGCGGGGTGCGCGAGCCGACGATAAACGTTCGGAAACTGCGATGGAGGACCGAAAGAAAGAAGGATACTTTTAATTTTTCCCATGGAATCAGACATACAAGACACGAATATGGACCTACTGCGCTTTACCACGGCGGGTAGCGTCGACGATGGTAAGAGTACGCTGATCGGGCGATTGTTGTACGACAGTAAATCGATCTTTGAAGACCAGTGGGATGCTGTCGAAGTCTCCTCTAAAAAGAAGGGCGATGAAAATGTTAACCTTGCCCTATTAACAGACGGTTTGAAAGCGGAGCGAGAGCAAGGCATCACGATCGATGTCGCTTACCGCTACTATGCTACTCCGCGCCGCAAATTCATTATAGCTGATACACCTGGTCATATTCAGTACACGCGAAATATGGTAACGGGTGCCTCGACCGCAAATTTGGCCATCCTTCTTGTCGATGCGCGAAATGGAGTGATCGAGCAAACGTGCCGACATGCCTTTATTGCCACGCTTTTACAGATCCAGCACATAGTAGTGTGTGTAAATAAAATGGATCTCGTGGATTGGGATGAAGCGGCATACCGCAAAGTTGAGTCCGATTTTAGAAAATTTGCATCCCGTTTGGATTTAGCCGATGTCCGGTTTATTCCTATAAGTGCTTTACTTGGAGACAATGTCGTCGATCGTTCTAAGAATATGCCCTGGTACGGGGGATCGCCACTATTGGAAACGCTGGAAACGGTTTACATCGGAGATGCTCAAAATCACGTGGATGCTCGATTTCCGGTCCAATGGGTCATACGGCCTCAATCAGCCGAACATCACGATTTCAGGGGTTATGCCGGGCGTATTGCCAGTGGTGTTTTCAAGCCAGGTGATGAAGTCACGGTTTTGCCTTCTGGATTCAATAGTCGGATAAAATCTATCCATTCAATGGATGGAGAACAAAGTGAAGCCTTTGCTCCTCAATCGGTTTCGATGCTTCTTTATGATAACATCGACATCAGTCGAGGGGATATGATTGTTAAGCCCAACAATAAACCTAACGTGGGCCAGGATATCGAAGCCATGATTTGTTGGTTCTCAGATAACGAGACCTTGCGTCCAGGAAGTCGGTTTTTAATGAAACATACCACTAAGGAAGTAAAGGCCATCGTTCGCGAATCCCGCTACAAAGTGAATGTTAACACCTTGCATAAGTTGGAGGGCGATCCTGAGTTCAAATTGAACGAAGTGGGTCGTATCAGTCTGAGGGTTTCAGCACCACTGTTCTACGACAGTTATAAAAATAACCGAACGACTGGAAGTTTCATACTGGTTGACATAAATACCAATGCCACCGTCGCTGCGGGAATGATTATTTAGTCAGTCGGGTTAACCGAGGCTTTCGTCCCTTCACCTGCGATCCGAGTCGTTTTGTTTGGGAGCGCGGAGAATAAGGGCGCGGAGAAGGGAGAATAAGGGGAAGGAGAATAAGGGGACACACCTTGGATCTTGACAAAATTCGAGGGGGAGAATAAGGGGACACACCTTGGATCTTGACAAAATTCGTTGATTTGGTTTTCTCCTTTCTGCATGGCGAGAAAAGCACGAGTAGAGTATGAGGGAGCCTGTTATCACGTAATCAACCGCGGTAACTTCCGTCAGAATATTTTTACTGAGCCTGGAGCTGCTGAGTCTTTTGAGAAGGCACTTTTTGAGGCCATTGATAAGTACGGCTGGAAGCTGAGCGCGTATGTGATCATGAGCAATCACTTCCATCTGGCTCTGGAACTGATGGAACCAAATCTCAGTTTGGGAATGAAATGGCTTCAGGGGACCTGGGTGATGAGAAACAATCTTTTCCTCAAGCGCGTAGGCAGACCGTTCCAGGGTCGCTATAAGTCGATTCTCATCGAACCCGGTGTGCTCAATAACGTGGTTTCTTACATTCACCTCAATGCAAGGCGTGCGGGCCTTGAAAAGAAGGGAGAGATAGGGAGTTATCGCTGGAGCAGTTTACATTTATTGCCGAATAGACGAATGCGCCCAGTCAATCTGCTGCCCGACGAAGCTTTAATTTCTCTGGGAGGACTGAAAGACAGCGGCTATGCCTGGAAAAAGTATTATCAATACCTGGAAGCCCTGGCAGAAAATGAACCGCGTCAACGGGAGCTTGAGTTTGAGAAGTTGAGCAAAGGTTGGTGCCGTGGTAGTCAGACGTTTCGCAAAGAGCAGTTGAAAAGCCTGAAAGACAAGGAATCATTTCTGGACAGAGCCAAGTTGAATAAAGTGGGCAAAGCTGACTTGAGAGACTTGGCCGAATCTATATGGGAAGATCGACTGGAACAGTTTGCGAAAGACTTTGGAATCTCTTTAAACCAGCTTGGCACCCTGAAGTCGGACCCACAAAAAGTGATATTGGCGACGCTCATGAAAAGACGTACGTCAGCGAGCAATGGCTGGCTCGCCGCACGGTTAAAGATGGGGCATCCCGCGAGTGTCAGCCAGTTTGTCGGTAGATTTTCCCGTGGAGAAAGTCCGGAGTGGAAGCAAGTGGAGGTTTATTTGTCGAGATCCAAGGTATGACCCCTTTTTTGAGGATCGGAGTGGAAGCAAGTGGAGGTTTATTTGTCGAGATCCAAGGTATGACCCCTTTTTTGAGGATTTTTGGACCGGTGGTAGTCCCCTCGGGCAAAGAATTTTTCTAGCCAAGCGTATAGGATGATGAAGATATAGCGGCTGCCCATCTCCTTGATTTTAAACTTTGCGGATCCACTCTTTCGATTTTGCCAGGTGATCGGAATTACGGTCCAGGAGTAACCACGTATGATTGCCTTCAGAGGCAGTTCAACTGTCAGATTAAAATGCGGAGACAGCAGTGGTTGGCATCCATCGATGACCTCTTTTCTGTAGGCCTTGAAAGCATTGGTGGTATCGTTCAGACGAATACCAAACATCATTTGAATGAACTTGTTTGCGAACCGATTCAGTAGAAATTTGAAAGTAGGATAGTCCTTGATCTCTCCTCCTTCTACAAACCGACTGCCGAAAACACAGTCATGGCCTTCATTAAGTTTGTGCCAGTAGCGAACGACGTCTGCCGGATCGTCTGATTGGTCGGCCATAAAAATCACAACGGCATCTCCGGACATTTTCGAGAGTCCAAACTGAATAGCATTCCCGAATCCAGGGTCGCCGGTATTCTTCACTCCCCGAATTTCCGAATGTCCTTCCTGCATTTCTGTCAGAATCTTCCAGGTATTGTCCGAGCTATGGTCATCCACCACTACAATCTCGAAAGCAATTCCCTTAGGTCGCAGTGCGGCAAAAAGATTTTGCAGGGTCTCCTTGATGCACCCTACCTCATCCTTGGCTGGGATAATTATTGAAAGGAGTTTGATTGATTCGGGCATATAACGTTTTGGCAAAGTTAGTTAGAAGAAAGAATCTTCCTGTCAAAGTCCAGAAGTTGGAGTGCCGATTTCCTTAAAAAATATTATACCCTGGAAACTCATTGCGCATGATATCATTTGTAAGCCGCTGAAAGCTTGATTTAGATGGTGCTCAGATTTTTAAGAATTCCCCGATTAGGACTTGGAGGTGTCCGGGAAATCATTATTGAAACCATGACGGCCTCTCGCAGGTTCGAATTGAACCTCATGATTCAGAACCTTATAATTCAGGAACATTTCTGGACTTGAATCACAATCTGTACTATCCAAATTAAGAATCAAAGAAAACGATTACCGATAGTGGACAGACTACAGTGCATAATTGGAGGACATGAACGAGGTGGAACGACTCTATTTATAGAAATCTTAAAAAACCATCCATTAATCAATGGAGGCTTTGAGTGTGGAATGTTGATGTGGGACAGTCCTATTAACTTTATCAATTCAGGCATTTATTGGGATATCTTCAAAAGAACATGGTGTAATAGTGATCAGGCCCAAGCAATCAAAGTCTGCTCAACTAAAAGCTTTAATGAATCCTGTAATCTGCTTCATCAATTGAGAGCTTACCCGGAAGACGTTAAGCTCTTTTACAAATGTCCTGCTTACATGCGACACTTGGACCAGGTCTTAGCACGATGTTCTTCCCCGAGTATTATTGTTTCAAGAGATCCGAGAGGGCTCTTTTGGTCCAGATGTAAACATCAGGATATTCTACCAGGGGACTTGGGAATTGATGAATTCTGTAACCGATACAACGATTACGCGAATTCACTCGAACTAGCCCTTAGAAAATACAAGGAAAGAATTCTTGTTGTACGGTTTGAAGATTTCTGTGAAGCGCCACACTATTGGGGCGATATTGTCTTCAATTACCTTGGTTTGGATTTTAAAAGGTCTTACGTCGATGGATTTACTAACAACCGGAAGTCATATAGCGTACACGGCGGGAGCATAGATAAATCTTATTGTTACGAATGGAAGAACCAGTTCAGCTCGCACCAAATAGATCGAATTCTTAAAAATACGATCGAGCACAAACAATTCTGGATAGATCCATCTTGAAAACTACTGCATTCTTTTTTTTGAAATATGGAATAGAATGCAAGAAGTTAAGCAAAGGTAGAACTTTTTCGTTGGAGAACTCCCGACCACAATCCAAATGGGTACTCCTGCTTACCTCAGAACTTCAAGGAGATTTTCGAGCCTCTCTTAGATACGTCCCTACTCATCTCTGGAGGGAATGACGATGGATAAAAGTTGTATTGGTTCAGGCACTTTTTCTGAGAAGCAGGAATGAGTCATCGGATTTACCAGGCCCAATTTTGAATATCAATTGCAAATTCCAATGGACAAGGTCTTTACGGCATTTCTGCCGTTTCTACATCCCAATGGACTTAATCTCTTGATTTCTTTCCCTGCTTCTTCATGGGTAGTTACTTCACCAATAATCCTATATGCAATCAGTCAGAAAACGCTTAAAAGCTGGGGAAACCCTAATTGGAAGTTGGATCAACTCGGGGAGTCCTGCAATTGCCGAGCTTATGGCAACAACGGGATTCGACTTTTTATGCATCGATGCTGAACACTCCGCAGTTGATCTACCACAAATTCAGCAAATGTTTCAGGCGATGCATTCGGGGAATCCAAATTGCGCCAATGTAATCAGACTGCATGGAGTCGATTTTTCGTTTGTTAAACGTTATTTGGATGCTGGTGCCCAAGGTATTATTGCGCCTCTGGTTATGAATCGTTCGGACGCTGAGTTACTTATAAGAGCTACCAAATATCCTCCTATGGGTGATCGGGGAGTCGGATTTTGCAGGGCGAATCAATATGGAATGAATTTGGCGACCAATGTGGTGACTGCAAACGAAGATATTTTTGTTGCCGTTCAGATTGAACATATCGACGCCGTAGATTGCATCGACGATATTCTTGAAGTTGAAGGAATCGATGCGGTTTTTGTTGGCCCGTATGATCTCTCCGCTTCGATGGGGCTTACTGCCCAGTTCGATCATCCCGACTATATTGCTGCCAGAACGCGTGTCCTGAATGCTTGCAAGGCGAAAGGGATTGCCCCTGGGATTCACGTCGTTCCACCTGATGCCGACTTGTTCATTGAACAGAATCAAGAGGGGTATAAGCTTATGGCGTACAGCTTGGATATTACCATGATCCTTGAGTCCTGTAAAAGTGCTCTCTCAAAAATTCGCGCTTCTTTCTAATCAGCTAGACTTTAGAAAAAAAATCTGACCTTTATTATGTCCGAAACCTACAAGACCGTAGCCCTTTTACCTATGAAAGCTCACAGTGAGCGTGTTAAAGGCAAGAATTTCAGGAATTTCGCGGGTAAGCCATTATTTAGATGGATCCTTGATACGCTTCTTACAGTAGAAGAGATAGACAAGATTGTTATCAATACGGATGCCCGAGATATCCTTGCTGAGAACGGCTTAACAGATTCGGATAAAGTGCTGATCAGAGATCGTCCACCTGAAATTTGTGGCGGACATATCAGCATGAACCTTGTAATTGAGGACGATCTTCAAGCGGTCGATGCAGAGACTTTTGTTATGACCCATACAACAAATCCGCTATTAAGTTCAGGAACTATTAGATCAGCCATTCAAGCTTTTCAGTTAGGTGTCGCGGAAGAAGGCAAGGATAGTTTGTTTACCGTTAACGAGTTTCAGACAAGGTTTTACCGGAAAGATGGATCGGCGGTAAACCATGACCCTGATAACCTCCTCCCAACTCAAGAACTGGAACCGTGGTATGAGGAAAATTCCAACCTCTACATTTTCACAAAAGACTCGTTTAACTCAACCAAGGCCAGAATTGGTAAACAGCCTGTCTTGTTTCCTACTCCCACGCTGGAGTCGGTGGATATCGATAATGCCACCCAGTGGAGGATTGCTGAGATAATCGCCTTGGCGGAAATGCTGGTGCAAACCGCATACCCGCCGGTTTCTTAGTTTAAGAAAACCGCATTTACTTTTTCTGATGGACATCCTGAGCCGTTTTCTGGGGTTAAAAAAAGGCGCTGGCAGCAGTCAATCCGAAGAAAGAAATACGGAGAAGTTCAAGAATCTGCAGAATGCCTTCAAGGGCAGTCGATGCTTCGTAATGGGCAATGGTCCAAGTCTTAACAAGACGCCATTGGAAAAATTGGAGGGAGAGTACGTGTGGGGCGTAAACAAGTGTCATTTGCTTTATGATCGAATTTCTTGGAGGCCGTCTTTTTATTGCGCGGTTGATCACAGGGTAACACCTGATATTGCGCCGGATATCGACCGACAATCACTCGAATTGCCGGAAACTT
>JAQBYJ010000027.1 GCA_027622555.1 Verrucomicrobiota bacterium | reverse complement strand
GAAACAGTTTGAAGGATAGCTTTCAATCGAAGGAGACGGTCCGACCACCATTAGCTTGGGAGCATGAAGGGAATTGTGCTTACCGGGAGCGGAAGTGGAAGTTGGTCAAACGATGGGATCGGAGCGAATGGGAGCTGTACGATATGGAGGAAGATCGCTGTGAGCTGAATGACTTATCGGCTGAATTTCCAAACAAACGCGATGAACTCCTGGCAAAATATACGTCTTGGGCCAATCGCGTTGGAGTTATCGAATGGCAGCAACTCGAAGCCGAGCGGAATGCCAAAGGCATTTTCACGGATTGGATGCCTCACCCGCACGATTAAAACCTGATCTACGAAATATATGAATCCTTACAAAATCATAGAAGCGACTGAGCACACGGTAACATATGAATACAGAACAATCTACACTTTGATTTTGTACGGATCCTTAGGATTAGCATTGGTTGGATACTTCTCTAAGCAAGAGATCATACTGCACTTAGGAGGGATTTCGATTTTTATACTTTTTGCCTTCAAGTTGATCTTGGGCCGGACTGCATCCAAAGAAATTAAAAATGCTCTTAGAGACGGGATGGTTGAGTTTAGTGGTAGCAAGCATTCGTTTAAGAATCCAATTAGGATCAAGATTCCGAGGAAGGTTGAGCAAGCCACTTCACGGAATTCAGACAAGCCGGATTCCCTCAATGAAACTCCCCGACTCAAGGATCGGGGTATCTGAAATACAAGAACAAGCTCTTTTCTCTTTTGCTCTCAAGAATCCAGCAAACATCGTTGGTATTCGATTCGCGACCAAGGTCACTCCTACAGCTACTTTCGCGTGTCAAAATGTAGGAGCCAGCTTGCTGGCGATCTCCGCGATTTCAAACTTTCCCTTCAGTCACCGACCCCGACGCAGGCATCGGTGAATAACAAGTTCAACTTTGTTTTAGATGGGAAAATCGGATATCGAAATTTACGAGATAGATTATTGTTAAGCAGGCAACGATGGGCTAACGCTGTCCGGATTCGTAGTAGGGGAGGGTGAAACTTTAATCCTGAAAGATATCGCTGGTCAGCAGCACTCAATTCCCAAAAGCAACATCCGAAGTCGTAGTAAGCTCGACCTATCCATCATGCCTCCAGATGGTGCACTCGGCTTGTCCGCTCAGGATCTGGCCGATATTCTTTCGTTTCTTGCGGAATAGGGTTTGATTCTTTGTGTGTGGAAAACGGTAACAGGTAGGAGCTGCTTTAGCTGCGATTCCTTGGGAACGCCAAGCCCCAGCTTGGCATTTTTAGATTCGAATCGCAGCTAATTCCACTTCGACAAGCTCAGGACGGGCAGCTTGTACATTTTATTCGTTTGTATGAATCAAGCTCGCGGAAATTTATTTAACCAGAAGTGGTTATGCGTTCTGTATACCGCACCTAAAAAACACAGATAGGACTCGAACTCTCAAAGAGGTATTTTATTTCAAATAACTCTTGTTGAGCTTTTTACAGGACCAGAGGAGGCCACGGGTAACGAGGTCCAGATAGCGATCGTCCGCAACGGTCTCGTCGTAATGGCCGATGGTGGTACTAAATACGCGGGTACCGTTATAGTCGTTCGTCCATACGACGACTGCTTCAGTGTCCTGGGCAGAGGTCACTGTTCCGTTTTTAAGCTTACGTTCTGGCTGATGTTGGGATCCGGTTGCCAGTCCTTTGGCGTTGGGGAAAACTTGCACATTGTTGTAAAGCTCCTCAGGCCCGGTTGCCCAACCACTCATGTCCTTGGTGATCACATTTTTTGAGTTTGTGAAATCGATGATGATTGGTTCTTTCGGGCCATGTCCGCTGGATTGAATACCCAGGTAATCGAACCAGAGACTGTCATCCGTTCCAGCTGTTGACGGGACTTTATGGTCTCCAACACGGTAACTGTGCATCGCGCAATGGAGATTTACTCCGGGAATACCATTTTGATGGGGAGCGAGGATATTTTTCAAGGTAGCCACATCGTTCATTCCCGCAGCGCACTCGTCATGAATAACCACATCGTAACCCTTGGCATAGTTTGGATTTCCGTAGATGGCTAACGGAGGGGTGTTGGTTGAATCGTCGGTGTGAACCTGATCTACAATCGCATGGGCACGGGCTTCGATGCCCTTTTTGAGGATGTGTTGCTGGGTGGCATAGGCGTGGCAGCATCCGCCCGTAATCAAAAGAACTTTTAGAGGTTTAACCTCCTTTTTCTGAGCCTGCAAAGGAGCGGCAGCAAGGACTAGAACTGTGATCAAGGAAATCGCTGAGACGAATAGGGTAGAAGTATGTTTTTTCATATCGATGGGGTTATTACGTGCTAGTTTGAGGACTTGAACAAGTCGTAAATTTGGATGACTGACTTTTCACTTTCTGCAAAGTTCAGCACCTGCTCCTCTCTTTTTTCAAGCTTAAGCACCGGGCAGAAGAAGCGATCTGTGAACTAATTCTGAGATCTATAAACAACTCGCCCAGTTCTTAATTCTCCGGATTTGTCAGCTTGTTGCGAAGGATTTCCAATTCCTGCTTGTGCGGTTGAATCTTGCGTCTGATTAAACGTTTCTGTGTCCAGATTTCGAAGGCCATTGCCACGATCATTACTCCGATAGCAGGCACGATAAGCCATTCTGAATCACCGCTTACTCTGAACATAACGAGCAAGAAGAGTAAGGCTCCTACGTAGGGTGGCATAAACACTTTTATCATATGTTTTCGCTTATCGATCTGATAGTTGGCCTGATCAATATCGCGGTCCAGATCGTCCAAAAGGCTGCTTGAATATTTTTGTTCTCGTTCAAGCTGCTGTTTCTTTCCGGAGTAAATGTTAAATGCAAACTTCACCCAACAGGCAGCGGCACACAGAAGGGCTAATGCATCCCATAATCCAACATTGGGTATTTCGTTGACTAGTCCAAGGTGTGAAAGGAAACCGAAGGTAAGAAAAAATACGATTACAGCTAATACGAAAAGGGTGCTGCCGTACGATAACCATTCTTGCCACCAGATCACACGTTTGAACTTACGGGTTTTGGTCCTGAGGATGTTATGCAGTCCTTCCTCGTTTAGGGCGTAAAGAGGTGCTTCGTTCTGTGAGTCCCAGATTATTTTCATATCTTCAAATTCCATGGTTGGTTTCCTCGTTCGATTTTTCAGTTAAACTTTTTTTGATACGATTCAATTTCACACCTACGTTGCTTTCGCTTATCCCCAAAGTGGATGAGATCTCCTTATAACTGTACCCGTCCAGCATCATCAGGGTCAGGGAACGGTCGATCTCATCCAGCTGACTTATTTGCTCATACAGCCAGTCGAGTCGTTGATTTCTAACCACAGAAACTTCCTTCAAGGTATGCTCTTGTTCTCCCATTACTTGATGATGGTCCCGGTGTTTCCGTTCTTTTTTCGACCAAGCGATTGCAGAGTAGAGTGCTACCCGGTAGATCCAGGTGGATGCCTTGGATTCACCGCGGTATTTTGGAACTGAATTCCAAACTTGAGTGGTGATTTCCTGAAACAAATCCTCCTGGTCGTGTGAATTGAAGGCATAGGCTCGCACTACTTTGAAAAACAGCCCTCGATAATCTCTCAGCCATTCATCGAATAGTTGTTGCTGGTCCGTTTCCTTCATCTTTTGAATCATTCTTAACCCCACTTGTGAGTTGGAACGAAGGTTTTCTTACACATAGACAAGAAATAGTTCATTTAATTTTCAGCCAACGGCTCATGGATACAAGGATTACTTGCAGGGAATAAGACTATGATCGTCCTAAACCGTCTTATCGCAGGGTTTAATGGTGGTACTGAAAACGTGGGGCCGTTGTAACGTTTTTGGAAAATGGAAGCGTCAATTTTCTTTTTCAAAAATTTCGGCTTTGGATGGTTGTCCTGTCGATTGGACGCTTACTCTTCAAGGGCGATTTCAATAGAAGAATATTTTTGAAGGATGGTTTCGGGTATCGCCGTTTGTCGAAGATCTGCCGATTTCCATTCAGATAATGTCAGTGACGAACCCAAGGCCTGTAATAATGGTAAAGTCCTTGCTCGCAGTTCACCTGACTCATGGATGATTGATGATTCGTATACTCGTTCAGATATTCGAAGATCTCGCGGGCTGCCCAGGCATTCCCGGTTTCATTCCAATGAGGATCCTCCTCAAAAATGAATTTCGCATAGTTGTTGTCCGCCATTTTGGTGGCGAAGCGCTCGTACAGGTTGATGACATTGTTGGTACCTAAATCGGTTAACTCTGATGCATTGTCTTCTATTGTACGCGGTAAAATGATTATGTGAAATTCTCCACCAGCTTTTTGGACATCGATCTTCCGGCGTTTTAGGATACTGTTGAACAGGGCGATATTTTTTTTGCAATTGAGCTGATTCTGAATTCGCTCTCAAAGCTGCTTCAATTGCATCCGCCTCTTCTGAGTGGTAAGTCTTGCTATGATTAATAAATGTCTGGAGGTGTATCCGTTTATTGAGGTCGGTCGAATTATAGAAAAAATGATCGACAGTCTCTATTGCCAAATAAGTAAGGTGAAGCTTTGAGATAAAACGAATGATCCATGAGCTTTCCTGAGGCGGATTTTGCTTAAGCTGTTTTTTGTCTTCCAGAGTAAAGAGTTTGTTTTCAAAGATGTTACGAAAGTCGTTGGCCGTAAAAAGGTAGAAGACATGGTCTAGCCGGGTTTTTGCAGCTGCTTCTTGATAGTAGATATACGACTGATCCGTTCCGTAACCATCGACCCCATAGTTTAGAGTAGTATAGGGACTGTTGGATTTAATATTTAGGAGATAGTCGAGGGGTTCAGTGAAAGAATAGACGGCAGGAATTCTCAGATTTTCAGTGAAAGAGTCTCCGGAAAAAGCAAGGGTCGTTGAAGCTTCCAACTCTTTTTCGGAGAAGTTCCGATGTTGTCGCAGTCCCAGATTGTTGTGGCAGACCCAATGTAGGGCTTGGGTATCGGGTAGCATTTTACGAACCGCTTTCGCCGTCTGCCCTGTGTCCACAAGGTCGTCGATGACAAGCCAGCCTTTGCTATCGATATCGAGACCCTTGATTACTTTCGCTTCTCCCTGTGTTTGATGGTCGTAACTGGCGACGCAAATGGTTTCGACCAAACGTAGTTCAAGTTCTCGTGCCACAATGGCGGCCGGGATTAATCCTCCTCAGGTTATTGCGATTACGCCTTCCCATTTTTGATTCATCAAACGCCAGGCCAGTGCACGGGCATCGCGGTGTAGCTCTTCCCACGATACAGGATAGTCTTTCCGGAATTCAGCCATTGTGTTTCTTTCTAATTATGGAGTTTTGGATGTGGTGATTGAAAACGGGGATGTATTGGAGTTTCAAAATTTGTAACGAGGGTGGAGGAATGATGTAAATAAATAACACCTTATTGATTGGCTGTCCCCGGTAAAATTGAACCGCTAACTGCGGCCAGTTTTCCAGGCCTCGAATCGTTTGAGTGTATCTGGATCGGTGGCAGGATACAGTCCAATTATGGGAACGCCTCGACGGACTTCTTCCAACACAAACTCCTCAAATTCTTCCATGGGTTCCGCCTCGGCAGCAATCTGGTCTACGAAATGGTGGGGAATTACCATGACCCCATCTGTGTCTCCAACGAGAACGTCCCCCGGGTAAACGGGAACACCTCCGCAACTGATTGGTACGTTCAAGTCTACGGCGTGGTGTTTAGTGAGATTAGTTGGCGCAGAAGGTTTGGCTGCATAAACGGGCATCTGTAGCTGAGATGCCCCATAGGCATCGCGTATCCCTCCATCGCTAACGCATCCGGCAGCACCTCGGACTTCCAGACGGGTGAGTAGTATCGAACCAGCTGATGCGGCCGATGCATCTTGTCGGCAATCCATTATGAGAACATGCCCTTCTGGACAGGTCTCAACTGCGACACGTTGAGGGTGATCAGGTTCGCGAAATGCACTCAGTTGATCAGTATCTTCGCGAGCGGCTATATAGCGCAGCGTAAAGGCTGGTCCCACGAGTTTTGTCGCTTTTGTATTAAGACAGGAGACACCTTGGATATAGGCGTTCTTAAAACCGTGTTTATACAGCAGGGTTGCTATGGTGGGAGTACTTGCAGAAAGAAGTCGGCGACGTGTTTCTTCTGAAAGGATTGGGGCGGATGGTGTGGGCATCGGATTGTTACTTTGTGAACTTCTTTATTTTACTGAATTAAAAATCAAAACGTGGATTTGTAATGCCAGGAACAGTTCCACTTCTCACCGGAGTTTCGCAAGGAGAATTTCTGACAGGTCTTCTGGGGATTGATGGTTTAGGAATAATTGAGCCCACAGCTCTATGCTTAGTAATGAAAAAATAATACTTCTGTCTGATCTCAGATCTTCATAAATGTTTTCTGCTTCTTTTTCTCCCCACTTAAACAGTTCCGGGACCATCCCTCCGCGCAAGAAATCAACACCTTTTCCCCACATGGCAGCCGAAAATCCAAACCCTACTTTTTTGGCATGGACGATCGCATGAGGGAGCTTTTTTTCAGCAGCCTTTTTAACGATATACTTTGTCTTGTTTTGATTAAATTTCGACTGAGGATTTAGATGAAACGCAAAATCGATTAATTGGTTTGATAAAAAGGGTACCCTTGCTTCGACGGAAACCGACATTGCCATTTTATCATTTGAACGAAGTAATGTTCTGAGGTGGATGTAAAAGTCATCCAAGCCTCTCGCCAAGAATGCCCTGTCCTCTACGGGCGCGACTTTTTCGAGTTTCTTAAACAGATTCTCAGCTCGTACACTTCTCTGGAGTCCGTCGATTACAGACATCCTGGCTTGTGAGCTGAAGCTCTCTTTAATGTTCGTTCTGGACAAAGGTGTGAATGGTTTTTCGGCTAATAGGGCAAGGTCGATCGGAGCTAGTAGACGGAGATAATCGCCGAGTTTTTTAAACAATCGGTTATTCGGAATAAACTTAGAATGTATTCGTCGTTTTTTCCACATGTGGTAGGCTGATACATGCCAATCATAACCTCCAAAAAGTTCATCAGACCCATCTCCAGCAAGTAAAACTTTGAATCCATCTTTATGAGCCGCGCTACAGACAGATTTGTAGATAATATTCTGTGGATAATAATTGGGCTGATCATTGTGGTAGACAGCTTTAGGCCAGGATCGCAGGAAAGTTTCCTGGCTAACCTTAATCTTGTTCAAATGCATACCGATATGCTTGCAAACGGTCTCGGCTCTTTGAACCTCCGGGAAAGGGGCGTTTTCCACATCGGCAACATAGCCTTCCATGTCGGGTTTCAACTCCTTTCCAATAGCTGCTATCAAACTTGAATCCAATCCACCGCTACACATGGTTGCCAGAGGTGCGTCGGAAACGAGATGACTCTGAACACTCTGCTCAAATATTTGTTCGAACGAACGTAGCTTATCTTCAAACGGAGTACTGGCAGAGTCCAGGATTCGGTCGACGTTTACATCTCGGAGTATATCGAAGTAGGTGATGACGCGATTTTGACTCCGGGTAATTTTAATTATAGTTCCGGGGAGTACGGACTTAATATTTTCAAAAGGCGTCCAATCACCATCGAGCCGTCCCATCAGTACCTGAGTTGATAATGCATGCATATCTGGTCGGCAGACAATTTCTGGATGATCGAAAAGAGCCTTCATCTCCGATGCGAATACATTTAAATTTCCTTTTTCGACCCAATAGAGTGACTTTATTCCTGCTCTGTCTCTGACCAACCAGAGGCTATTATCCCTGAAATCAAAATAGGCAAAAGCAAACATCCCATCCAGTTTTAGAACCGCTTTTTCAGGTCCCCAATGGTACAGTGCATATAGCAGGACCTCGGTGTCTGTGGTGCTCTTAAAAGTGACGTTCTCTTTTTTAAGCTGATGTCTCAGTTCACGGAAATTGTAGATTTCACCGTTATAAGAGAGGACGGCATTACCATCGCTCGTCACAAATGGTTGATGTCCGTTCTTTGACAAATCGAGAATAGTCAAACGCGTATGACCTAGGCCGAGAGAACCCTTTTTGAAGGTTCCACTATCATCTGGCCCACGATGGGTGAGCCGGTGCGACATTTTTTTGAGAATATTTTCGTCTGCTTCTTCTCCGTTCTTATTCCAATATCCAACAACGCCGCACATGATTCGTTAATAGTCTAACCCTTATTGAGCAGGCAGCATGTTTCTGATAGCTGCTATTTTCCAGTGTTTGTCTTCCAGCTTTACGATAAATGTGCTCCACATTTTTCTCATACTACCGTCCTCGTTTGTTATTTCATACCTTGCATCCGCGATAGCATTTTTCTTATCGAGAAAGCGTATGTGTTCTATCGTAAGCGTTCTGCTTCCTGGTCTGCTGGTTGAACTTTGCATCATTCCAGCGAGTGCTTCATCAAAGCCTCGTCTCCATGTGCCCGAGGATACCAGTTGATCAATGTCGTCGACTAAAATGTTTTTCAGCAGTTCTCCGTCCTTCGTTTCTCGCGCCTGACTGTACTGGTCAATAAGCGTATGGATCTGATTTTCCTGCTTTTGAATGGCCTTTGTCTTTTCGGCTACCAGAAGTGAAGCCAAAGTAAGATTGAGCAAAGAAATGAGTACTATGGTTTTCATGATTCAATTGAATGTGAGTGTTTGAAAAAATGGCTATCTACTTTCATTAACCGCACTTTTCAGAACTAACTGAATTACCAATGATCGGGTAAATGGTTTTGCGCTGTTTTGTGGATGCTCAAAGTGAGTAATGCTTGGGCTGTATGCAAAATAAAACCGAAGATTTATCGGGTTTAGATTGGCTCCTCGGTAACAGTACACATTTTCATTGGCTCCAGGCAATCGGGTGTGTCAATGTGGTTCCTATGAACATTTGTAAACGCGTTATCTGTGTGTGTGGAATGCTGATCAGCGTTTGGCTGAATGGAGCAGATCGAAAGCCCAATGTCGTTTTGATTATGGCGGACGATGCAAGTTGGGAGTGTTTCGGAAGTTATGGCGCGGTGGATTACAAAACGCCCCATCTCGACAAGCTAGCCAGTGTGGGTCTTCAGTTTGACCACTGTTACTCGACGCCTATTTGTACAACTTCCCGGGTGAAGTTGATGACGGGGCAATACAACTTCAGGAATTACACCCATTTCGGTTATCTAAATCCTAAAGAAAAAACCTTCGGACATATGATGCAGGAAGCGGGTTATAAAACGGCGATTGCCGGTAAGTGGCAGTTGAACGGTCTCTATCATGGAGCACCTAATTCTCTTGATAAGATGCGACCCATCAAAGCCGGATTCGACGAGTCACTGCTTTGGCAAGTGACCACCGGAAAATCGAAAAATGACGGAGGAGGGGAGCGTTATTGGAATGCACCTCTCGAGCACAATGGGGTGACTATAACCAGCGAAACCAATCACGGGAAATATGCACCCGACCTGTTTACTGATTTTATCTGCGATTTCATGGAACGAAACAAAGACGATCCGTTTTTTGTGTATTACCCTATGGTGCTGGTTCATGACATTTTTATCCCAACACCGGATTCTATTGGGGACATGTCGTTGGAAGATGCCATGAAAAACCCTAAGGAGCCCGAGGTGAAAAAGAAGAACTTCGTGGCCATGGTAAATTACATGGATAAACTGGTTGGGAAAATCGTAGCGAAGGTGGAAAAGCTCGGACTTGCCGAAGACACTATGATTTTATTTACGGGCGATAACGGAACTAGCACTGGTATCACTTCCAGATGGAACAATTTGGAGTTTAAGGGAGGCAAGGGCGGTACGACTGACTTTGGTACGCACGTTCCTTTTATTGCCTATTGGAAAGGGCACACGCCCAAGGGTAGCGTAAGCAAAGACCTGATCGAGTTTACGGATTTTTATGCGACCCTGGCCGATGCAGCTGGAGTTGAGTTGGGAGTCGACGATCCCATTGACGGGATAAGTTTCTTTCCTCAGCTCAATGGAAAAAAAGGAAAGATCAGGGAGTGGCAGCTAAATCATTACCAGCCATACTGGGGACCTATGCCGGGGCAGTATGTGCGCACCAGAGACTACAAGCTCTATCGAGACGGCCGACTCATTCATGTGACCGAGGATCTTTTTGAGGAAACCGATATTTCAAATTCGACTAAACCAGCAGTTGTTACAGCAAAAGAAAAATTGCAGAGTCTATTGGAACTAATTCCTCCGGTTGAAGAGGGCAAAGGAGATGTGAGAACCAAGCAACGCCCGGTCTATCCAGGAATCCAGAACCTGTTTGAGGAAGGTGATTAACTATAAACCTTTTAGTAGTCGGATCATATCCGATAGTACTTTTCCGCATTGTCATGGAAAAGCTTATCACGTTCCTCATTCGAAAATTCAGCCGTAACCTGATCGTAGGCATTCCAAACTGTTTGGTAGTCACTGAAGAGTATATCGACCGGAAAGTTACTGGCAAACATGCAACGGTCTGCCCCAAAAGATTCGATGACCTTGAGCACAAACGGACGGATGCTATCGACGGTCCAATGCTTATCACACATGCCAAGTCCGGAAATTTTTGCGACAACATTGGTGCATGCTGCCAATCGTTGAAGTGCCGAGTACCACCCATTGATGTTTTCAGTATCTCTATCGGCTGGCATTCCGGCATGGTTCAAAATGAATAAAATATCCGGGTTGTCTTGAGTGAGTGATATTGCGTCATCCACCTGCTGATAGTAGATTTGCAGGTCGAACGATAGATTATATTTTCGAAGCAGACTGAAGTTCTTACGCCAGGTGTCATCCTTCAAATAATCATGCTCCGCCATATTCCAATTTGCGTTCTTATGTCTATTTAGGATTTGTCGGATTCCGCGGACGTTTTCGTATGCGCAGTGCTGAGATAATATTTCATCTATGTCCGGGGATGAAAAATCTGCAAAGCCGACAATTGCATGTGGATATCCTTGTGAACCAGGCGTATCCGCCAAACTCTGAAGCCACTTCGATTCATTCGCTGAGTGGGCAGGATCGTATCCACACTGAACGTGTACAGATTTCACAAGCTCGAGTTGTTCGGTGTCCGTGATTAAATTCGCTGGAAGATATTCCCTTGGTAGGTCAGGCGGAACCCCCCACAACATTTCCTGATCTCGATTTTCCAGCCAAGTGTAGTTGCCGCTTTTTACACTCCAAAAGTGATGGTGTGCATCAATTATCTTCATTTCGTGTTAGTGTTAGGATTATTGAAATACTGGACGACTGCTCCATAAGTAAAAACTAACTGCCGTTACTGCGCGGTGTATCCTCCATCAACTGGAATGAGGGCACCGGTCATAAACGACGAATCTGGCTGACTCAAAAAGTAAACTACATTTGCGATCTCCTCCGGCGCAGCTATGCGACCAAGCGGAATGGTGTCTGCTTCGGCCTTCCACGCGGCAGCAGTATCGCCACCAAAGCGCGTTTCACCTAAATCCGTAAATATCTTATCCGTCATGGGTGTCTTCACCGTTGCCGGGCAGACGGCATTCACGCGAATACCCAGTGGACTAAGCTCGACGGACAGCGACTTGGCCAGTTGTGCAACTCCACCTTTTGTAGCTCCATAAACAATTGAGCCTTCTTTACCAGCAAACACCTGGTCAGATGCCATAAGAATAATACTTCCTACGCGAGCATCCTTCATGGGTTTGGCCACCGCTGCCACCGTGTAAAGAGCTCCTTTCAAATTTATGTTTATGATGGCATCCACATCTTCTTCTTTAAGATCAAAAAGACTTGAAAGTCTTTGAATCCCTGCGTTGGCAAAAAGTACGGATGGTGTGCCGAATTGTTTGACCGCCTGATCTACCGCTTCGTCAATCGATTTTCTATTACTTACATCGGTCTTGAAAAATGCGACCTTTCCAGGATGTGACTCTTTAGTGAGTTCGATGCTCGCCTCTTTATTAATATCCAAGATCGCAACATCATACCCTTCATCGGCAAACCTTCGTACGGCCGCTGCTCCAATCCCTGTTGCTCCTCCTGTGATTACTGCCAGGGACATAAATATTATCTGAGTTAGGATTTAATCCTTTGTGGTTATTGAAAGAGACTCTCTCCGAATGAAGGAGGTATAGCCCGGATTACGACTTCAATCCCAGACCGATGGACTTGCAGTAGCGAATGCTCTCCTCGATTTCGGCCTTTTGGAAATCCTGGGTTGCTTTATCTATATTGTGATCGGCTCTATCGGCATTGGGGCCTTCGGGTGCTTTCCAGGGATCGCGGTATGTTCCTTTCCCTGCCCATTTGAGATAGCGGGCCAGGGTGGTTGCTTTCATGTCGGGAAACATTCCCATAAAGTCATCTTCCAGAAATGGAATCTCTCTGTTGAAACCAGAGATAGTTTCAATGTGAACAGGTACATTCGGGCAGAGTTCTTTGAAGCGTTTAAAGTAAGCTACCCAATCCACATCTCCTTTTCCCATTGCTGTCCATTGAACGGTGGTACCTTTCTCCGATGTCCAAATGGCAGAATCTCGCAGACTGGTTGTTACCGCATAAGGTCCCATAATTTCCAGGTTTTCAAGTGGATCTTCCAGTGTCCAGGAAGCGTTACCCGCATCTAGATTGGCACCCATGTAATCGGAGCCGCCAGCTTCCTCTATCAATGTTACCACTTCGCCCGCCTGCATATCGCCGGCGTGATTTTCGATGGCAATTTTTATTCCCGCATCCAGGGCTTGGGTACGACAGGCACGGCAAACTTTGGCGGTGTCTTTGATGCGTGCCATAATTCCACCTTTCGTCATACGGTCGTCCCTGTTTCCAAGAATAACACGGATAACGGGGGAACCGGTTGCCTCGGCGACGCGAATCGAAAGACGCAAATGTTCTTCCGCAGTTCCCCATTTGTCTTTGAAGGTGGTTGAGGTCGGGCAAATGCTCCAGGTGCCGACATGGATATCGAGTCCTTTGTCTGCGGCTTTCTTCCGGACATCGCGAAGGTATGGCATATCGAGGCTCTTAAAGTGATCGAGGTCCGACATGAATAAGGAATCGATTCCCAGCTTCTCTGAATATTTCAGATGATCTTCGACCATCCAATTCATTGCCCGAACCGCAAAGTTGTCGTAACCAAGCTTGACTCCGGCGTTTTTGTGGTGGGCTGCAAATCCGGTCAACGGACTGGCTGCAGCGGCTATTCCACTAGCTGCGATGGTTTTAAGAAACTGACGGCGATCTGGGAATTGGGGTAGATTTGACATGGTTTTTAGCAAACCGAACTCCATTCACACAGGAAAGCAAAAAACCTTCGTTTTTAAATAAATGATTCGGCCTTAGGCTTCACGTTCAAAAAACAGGGTGAATTCATGCCTGTTGTAGGTGAGGTGGGTGCTGGCGACTAATTTTAAACCCGCGGAATTTGCACTTGCGATAGTCGAGCGAAACAAATCGTTTGTTTCGCCATAACTCGTGGCCCCGGGAGTTTTCAAAGTAAAGACGACCAGGCCTTTCGCCCGAAGGCGCTTGGATAAGCGAATTACCTGATCCAAGGCTTTCTGCACCTCGCCATTCATATCACAAAGTATGGCATCGAAATTCACCCGGCCAAGAGGTTGATATTTTGCCACATCTTTTTTGATAAAACTTAGACTGTCCCGGCCGTCGAGTCTAGGATCAAGCGGTGCGCGATCGACTGCGGTCACTCGATACCCTCGCTCAAGTAACTCCGAAGTCATGCCTCCTGGACAAGCTCCTAATTCCAGCCAACGGCATCCTTTCTCCGGAAGCTCCTGATGCAGTTTGAGGTAATGCAATGCTTCGGCAATCTTGGCTCCTGCCCGGCTAATCGTATGCGGTGTTCTCTGGCTTATAAATTTGGTTCCACCTGGATAGAATCCGTTGGCGTCCCGAGGACTAATCATCCCGCAATAGAGTCCTTCTTTACCAAGCAAACAAAACAGGCTGGCACGAACCGGGTCCTGATCCTCCGGATCACTTATTCCTGCCTGCTCGTTGGCTAACAGCGATAGTGTCCGACCTCGAAGGTTAGTTGCCAAAGATTTGTAGTAGTTGCTTGCTGAACTGGGATTCAGTCGCCCTATATAAACGCCTTGAAAATCCCGATCGCCGAACTTTTTCGACAAGGATTGTGCGGCCTTTTCGATAAATCCATCCATCTTCTCCGGATTGCAAGGCCACGCGTGATGAATGGGTAATTTCCATCGAATATAGCTCGCAGCGTTCTCGACCGATGAGGGTTTATTTTCAGGAATCTGAATCAGAAAGTATTCTTCTCCGAGTCGCTTTGTCAGCTTCGCTCCCAGGTCAACGATAATTTCATCTGCAAGGTGCTCGAAGTTTTTCGAGATGCGGATCAAACAAGGTGACGCTGATGCGGGAAGTGTAGGCATTATCGCTTTTGATTTTTGATTGAATGGTAAAAAAAAAGGCCCAGATCTTGGATCTGAGCCTTGGAAATACTTTTAATCAATGAGCTTATTTCTTTTTCCTGACAGGAAAGGAAGCGAAGAACTCGTCCGCACTCAATTCTCCGTTACTATCCGTGTCGGCCTTGGAGAACGATTTTGTCGCTTGCTTGCTAAATTTTGCTTCGTCGAATTCCTTTTTATTTTTCTCAGCAGTTTTTTTCCCGTTTACGAGCTTGATTGAAACCCACTCTTCTTTTGAAAGGATCTTGTCTCTGTTCTGGTCGCCTGTGGCGAACTGCTTTTCTTGAGCTTTGGTGGCTGAAAAGCCAACCGAGGCAGTTAATATAAAGGCTGTAACCGCAACGATAAGTGATGATTTTTTCATAATTTGGATAGCTGATCCGGGATATTTAAATTCGTCAATATCCATATTCAGTAGTACCCCGGGTAGAGATGGATCGTTCTTTTGTGATCGAATCCCCGGTCCATGCAGGATTTCCGGAAATCTACATCTGAGAGACTAGAGCTTGCTTTTTCGAACCCAAGTACTGATGTTTATCGCCCTCAGTTTTCTGATCCAGGATTGCTGATCATGAAAACCTGTGAAATACTTACTTCAGTTCCTACTTACTCTCCTTCTGTCGCAAGGACTCGCTCAAGCTGAACTTGAGAATGTTTCTGATAAAGAGCCATCGGTTATCATAGCCTCAACTTTTACAAAGATTGAAAACAAGGTACTTCTGGGATCCATTTCAACTCGAGTTAATTTGGATATTGGTGAACTTACTTTAACCGAAGGCTCCTTTCAGGGCACTTACCGTGTAAATGTTGATGCTAGCGCAGTGCCTGCGCCGCTTAGATTCATTGCTGAAGCTAAGAATGAAATGGGTCAAATTACTTTACCCTGCTTTAGTTCGTTTTCGGAATTGATGGCTAAAGGTGGCACTTTGAAAGGGCATGGCTACTGCAAGGAAAAAGACATGTCACGGATCATTATCTGTGAAGTTTTTCCAGGTGAAGACGGTAAACAATCCGGGACAATCAAACTGACGATTGATACCGGATTGCGAATTATGGATTTTGTCTCAAAGTATGAGGCCAACGAAAGTTGAAGATTTCGTGCCTTATTTGAGAGTGCCAATTTAAAGTTTATGGCCTCAAATCGAAACTTCCCGTCGCTCGGTGATCGAAGCTTCACAGCCTTCGATTATCTTTTGAGCTGTGATTGCATCGTATATGGTCGATAAAGGTTTCGAACCTTTTTGAACGCATTCTTCTACGAAATGCCGAACTTCTTCGCGGATGTGCCATTCGTATACGGAGTAGGTATGAGAGTGGACCACACCTGGTTTATTTTCAACCCAGTCACGATAGCTAAAGCTCGTTGCCCCATCTGTGCCGATTACCTTTACTGAAAATGTCCACGGTTCGCTCGAGTTATCATCGGCTGCGAAATCGGCACAGAAATGAGCCAACGCTCCTGACTTCAGTCGGAGGTTTACCAGGGCCAGGTCCTCGCCTTTGAATTCGTTGTAATGCACGATCGATTTCATGGCTGATACCGATTCGGGGGCATGCATTTCACCCCCAAGAAATAAAAGAATATAACTGTGATGAGTGAGGATGTGTCGAATCACACCTGGATAACGGCAGGCAACGATTTCCGGATGATGAATGTGATAGTGAATGTAAATGGCTACCAACTTCCCTATTTTTCCAGAATCGAGCAGTTCCTTTGTTCGATGAAGCGATGGCTCATGAATGTAATTATGGCCTGGGCACAGAATGAGGTGATTCTCTTCCGCACAGGCTTTGAGCTTTTCCAGCTCACTAATGGTTGGTGCCACGGGTTTTTCTATCAACACGTGTTTTCCCGCCTCCATAGCGAGCGTTGCATATTGGGTGTGGCTTTCCAGGTTCGTCAGAATAAAAACGGCATCTACGCTCTTGTCGGCAACCAGTGCTTCGACCGATTCATAAACTGTACAGCCGAATCGCTTCGCTTTATCAGCGTTCAATTCGGAATCGATCGACCAAATACCGGCCAGCTCTGCTGACGCACATTTATCGATGGCTTCAGCATGGAGGAGGGAGATGTCTCCTGCTCCGATGAACGCGATTTTGGTAATGGGCATCTGTTTGGAGTTAGGCAGTTTTTAATTAAAATGATTATCTTTCGAATTTGGTTTAGGACCTAACAGCCATTAGAAAACTATTTCCGGGTCCAGGAGTAATTTACCTGGTCGAAATGGTAAGCTCCTTTTGACGGCACTTCCTCCGCATAACTGTTCGGCAACCAGGATGTAAAGTTTTTAGTCAGCTCTCTATGTGAAGCGATCAGGTTGGTCCATTCGTTGGGGTCGCTTATGCGGTCGTAGAGTTCTTCGCCTTCACGTCCCTCGGCGTAACGGATGTAACGCCAGTCTTTTGTTCGGATGGTTGTATTTCCTTTTAAAAAATCAGAGATCGCCGGGTGCGTCCAAGCGATTTGCGGATCTTTGAGCACAGGCGTTATATCGATACCGTCTAAATCTTTTGGAACAGGCAAACCGCATAGGCTTGTGAGGGTGGGGTAGAGGCAAGTGAGGTCGACTGGTGTTTCGGTTTTTGAGCCAGCTTGAGTGACATCCGGAACAATCATGATGAATGGCACATGGGTTGATCTTTCCCAAAGCGTGCTTTTTGCGAGATGATCTTTTTCTCCAAACGCGTATCCGTGATCCGACCAGAAAACGACGATGGTGTTGTCCCGGTAATCGCTCCTGTCAAAGGCTGCCATAAGGTTTCCTATCAATGCATCCGCATGAGCAATACCTGCCAGGTAGGATTGCACCGTGTGTTGTAGATCGTCGTGTTCTTCGATCATTCGAAGACCGCCGCGACGATACTCAGCCATCTTTTGGCCTCCTTCCGGAATGTCGTCGAGGTCGCCCTCTTTATTAATGGGTACTTCCACTTTATCTTTGGGCAACTGATCGAAATACTTTTTGGGAGCGTAAAAAGGGAGATGTGGTTGAAACAGACCAACCGCGAGGAAAAAGGGTTTTTGGTGTTTTAGGGACAGGAATTCGCTCGCCCATTTCACGGTTTGACCGTCGCCCATCTCCATGTCATCCACTTCCATTGGTCCCCAGTCGAGTGAGTTGTTTGGGTGTCGGGGCATGGTTGTCAGAAAGCGGCGATCCTCTCCACGTTTTTTAAAGTAATCGACAATCAGATCCTGGTCCCGAATGAGATTAAAATATTCATCCCATTGGTCGGGTGGATTAAAACCATCCGTGTGGTGATGAACTTTTCCTCCGCCTGCGGATGTGTAGCCGTGGCTTTTAAAATACTGAGGAAGCGTCACCAGATCCGGATAGGCGGGACGCCACCAGTGGCCGTTGTTGTATAGGCCGGTAGTCGAGGCTCGTTTCCCGGTGAGGATTGCAGCTCTGCTTGGCGCACAGACCGGACTTGCGGCGTGCGCGTTGGTGAACAGCAAGCCCCGAGCGGCAAGTGCATCGATGTTGGGCGTTGGAACGCGGTCAGAGCCGAGGCAACCTACCCAGTCGTTCATGTCGTCAACTGAAATGAAGAGCACGTTGGGGGAACGTGACGTTCCATCCATTTTATCTGTGGCTGAAACAAAGAGCGGAGAAATCAGAGAGAAAAGAAGAATGAAATTGTTCTGAAATCCTTTCATATGGGGTAGGGTCCGATCGCCGAGCGGACCGTTCTGTGGTTTCGTTTCGGACGGCTCGGCGATCCGTCCCTACCAGTTTACCTGACTATTTTATCCAATGCGAAAGTCGCAAACACGATATCTTTGTCCTTTTCATAGAGTAGCCCGACCTGTCCGTCTGCCATCCTGACAAGCGACGAGTAGGCGGAAGGACCTTCATAAACGAGTAATTCGTGTGGCCAGGTTTTTCCATCATCGTTACTGGCACGAACCGTCATACGAATGCGTTCACCTCTCTCTGCTTTGATGGGTGGATTTGGGTTAGAGAAAAGTAGCGTCTCTTCGTCGAAGCGAATGATACTTCCCTGACAGCGTGGATCGCCGAGGGTTTTGTCAAATCTGGGCTTTGTCCAGGACTCACCAGCATTGGTGCTAAAAGCGATGGATCGATAACCATTTCTTGGGCGAGCTGTTTCTGGAAAACCTTGTGATCTCATATTCATCATCAATCGGCCATCTGATAGTTCGACGACCTGACTTTCATTAACCGTTGGTTTGATGATGTTGCTTATAGACCAAGTGTCTCCGCCGTCATCACTGTACAGGGTATGTGCTCCATAGTAACCGGGGGCTGTATGATTAGCGGGAATGACTAAGCGACCCTTGTGTGGTCCGTTCTCCAACTGAATACCTATACCGGGGCCAGTTGCGTACCACCACCAAGATGGATCTTTAACATTGGCAGTTATTTCCTTTGGTTCTGACCAAGTGATGCCATCGTCGTCGGAGTGTGTTTGGAAAACGCGACGAGTGTTTTTACTGGTGCCTGCGTGCAAATCGCTTCCGTGATCACTCGCCAGGTTCCAGCATAGGATATTTATAATGCGCCCGGTTCTTTGGTCAACGACGGGACAGGGATTACCCGCTGTCTCGTCTCCGGCATCCCAAACCACGATCGGAGCGGACCAGGTCTTCCCATGGTCTGTCGAGCGCTTGGCAATCAGATCAATGTTTCCGCTATCGCCACGATTATCTTTGCGAGCTTCGCAGAAGGCTAATAGGGATCCATCCTTCGTTGTAATCAGGGAGGGGATACGGTAGTTGGAATAACCTTCGTCGCCGGACTTGAAGATCATGTATTCGTCGAACGCGTAGGCTGAAACTGATCCAGCTAAGAAAAAGAATGGGACAATAATAGTTTTGAGAAGAATATTCATTTTTAGTTTTTAGGAATCACAGAAAGCACAGAAAACGCAAAACTTACTTATTACGTTGAATCAGCAATTTGTGCATTTTGCGCTTCTTGTGGTTTCAAAATATTCAGTTATTTGAGTGGTAACGCACCTTTCCAGCCCGCTTCCAAAATTCGTTGATGTTGAAATAGAGTGGCTGCTTGTTTGATGTCCTTCGCAATGTTTATCATTTCATTCGGGTCAGTTTGCTGATCATAAAGTTCTTCCTCAAGAATCTCGCCGCTCTTCCAATCTTTCCATTGAACATAGCGGTAGCGGTCTGTACGAACGGCATAGCCCATGACATCGCCGTGGCGTTTGTGTTTTATGGCGGTGTAATCTCTCGGGTATTGATTGAAAGTTGCGGATTTCCAGGGAAGGTCGGGTTGATCTAAAAGGGGTTTCATGCTTAGTCCTTCGAGCTCTGAAGAAAGGTCAAGACCACACAAATCAGATAGTGTAGGGTAAATATCCACCAGTTCGACAAAGGCATTGGAAGTTACGCCTTTTTCTTTTTGCCCAGGAATAGAAATGATCAAGGGAACTCGGGCTGCTAATTCATAGTTGTTGGCCTTCGTCCAGAGACCTTGTTCGCCTAAATGAAACCCATGGTCGCCCCAAAGGCAAATGACCGTGTTATCTGTCAAATCCAGTTCATCCAATCGGTCGAGCAAGCGCCCGATCAAAACATCAATATAGCTGATACAGGCGTAGTAGCCATGGCGAAGTTCTTGAATCTTATCGGCGGAAATAGCATTAAGGTCTTTTGGAATGTCTGTATATCCTTCTATTTCGTTCCAAGTTCGTGTGGCAAATTCGGGGGCACCTTTCGGATGAGTTTGAGTTACTCGTCCTGGGATCTCTGATCGCTTGTATAAATCCCAGTATTTCTTGGGTGCCACAAAGGGTAGGTGGGGTTTCCTGAACCCGACCCCAAGAAAGAACGGTTGCTGTTTATCTTTTAGGGTAGCGAGTGCTTCTTCCGCCGCGTCGCAAACCAGTCCATCAACGAAGGTATTTTCGGGTACATCCTCGCCTTCAGTTGCTTCGCGCTTAAGTGTGTCGACCGCCCGATTCTCCGCAGACGCATAACGCCATTCGTGTTTTCTTGTGTCGTCGTAAAGCGGATCCTCCGACCAGGACGGAGTATCTTTGGCAGGTGCTCCACTTCCGTGATAAATCTTTCCGATCGAACGAGTATAGTAACCTTTGTTTTTAAAATGCTGGGGCAAGGTTATCAAGTCCGGAATGGTTTCGCGGAAATGAGAATTGAGGTCCCAGACCTGAATAGTGTCCGGCCGTCGGCCCGAAAGCAGTGACAACCTTGAAGGTCCACACACAGCTAGTTGGCAATAGGCTCGGTTAAACACCGTGCCCTGGGCAGCCAGGCGATCAAAGTTGGGTGTGATGGCAAATTCATCTCCGTAGCACCCGAGGTCGGGACGAAGATCGTCTATGCCGATGAAGAGGACGTTGGGTGCTGAACTCGCGGACAAAGGAAGAAGGCCGAAGGTTGCAGGTAGAAGTATTAAAATACAGACAACAATTCTTTGCCTTGGGGTAGGGCCCGATCGCCGAGCGGGCCGTATGTTTGGGGATTCCGGACGGCTCGGCGATCCGTCCCTACCAATTGCGTTCATTCAAAAAAGTAATCGGGGTAAGTTAAGGTTAGTTTTGTTTTGTCGGGTTCGCCGTTTACGAAGCAGGCATCCACCTCGGCTTTCAGACGAAGAACATTATTGTGATTGAGCATTGGGTCATCTGTTTCCATGCGCCAAGATTGGAGTGTTTTTTGCAAACGAGCCAAATGGCCTGAGACCGCGGGATTTGCGGCCAGATTGGTGAACTCGTAGGGATCTTCTTTCAGATCGTAGAGTTCGAATCGAACCGGCCTTTCCATATTGAGGTAGGCGCTTTTTATAGGTTCTTCTGCCGAACGAATAGTGTCGTTCAAGTTTTCAAAAAACCGATTGTTTGTAAACTCGTAACCCGGGTTCTTCACACCGGGCATCAGGTTCACGATGAGTTTGTAACGATCATCCTGTACCGTCCGTTGAGGGTAATAGTTGTGGGCCGAATGAATGTGAAACTCAGTAAACAAATACTGACGCCAGTCCTTGGATTCGCCTTTGAGCAAAGGTAAAAGGGATCGACCGGGTAAATTTGGAATCGGTTCTGCGCCTGCTGCTTCCAGTAAAGTGGGTGCCAGGTCGATGAGGGAAACCAGTTCAGTGGAGACGAGATTTGCCTTCGCATGTTCTGGCCATTTCATGATAAATGGGACACGCGTGCCACCTTCGTAGGAAGTACGTTTCCCGCGAAGCATGTCTGCGCCGTGGTCCCCGATATAGGCGATGATGGTATTGTCGGTTTTCCCTGTTTCTTGAAGTTTCGATAACAGATTTCCGATCAAGGAATCCAAGCGACTCATGCAGTTGTAATAGTCGGCTGTCTGTTGTCTCAGTTCTGCGTTATCGATGCCAAAGTAGGCGAGGGGCTTTACGTCCTTGCCCGTCAAAGGCTTTTTCGGAAGTCCATCTACTTGGGTGATAAATGGACGGTGTGCGTCCGGGTAATTAACGCTCAGAAAAAACGGTTCCTCATCCGCGGTCATAAAACGTTTTGCTTCGGTGGCGTAATTATCCTGATCCTTTCGATTAAAATTTGCGGAAGGAATTGCTTTAAAATCGAATGGGAAGGCAGGCTCAGGATTGACATGCAACTTGCCTATGATGCCGGTCCGGTAACCGGCGGCTTTCAGACTTCGAACTATGTTCGGCGTATTCTCGTCATACATCCGAAACTTCCAGGTGGCCAAACCGATCTGTCCGTTCTGATGAGGATACAATCCTGTTAAAAAAGAAGCGCGCGATTGGCTGCAACCCGCCTGAGCTACATAGGCGTTCTTAAACAAGACCCCTTCGCTTGCGAGTTGATCAAGATTCGGTGTTTGCACATAGGGTTCGCCGTAACAGCCAAGCTCTTGTCCATTGTCCTCGGACACGATGAGGAGAATGTTGGGTTGAGTATTGGTGAATGCGATTTGGTTTAAACAAAGAAGCGCAAGGACGATCTTTATTGCTACCCGGGTTGTGTCATTTGCCATTTCGAGTGTCTGTTTTTGAACTTATTGATACCTACACCTCTGAATACACGGAGGAAAGTCCGTAATTTTGATATGTGAGTTTTCTTTCTAAAGGTGAGAGCTTTGAAACGCGTGAGCGACCGGGATTCTACCAATTTTCAGAATTTCAACGTCTTGACAATTGTTTCATTTTCATGCATCTACTCATGCATGGCTATTAAGACGATCAGTTTGGAATTGGATGCCTATGAAAAGCTCAAACGAGCCAAGCGTGGAAAGGAATCATTTTCTGCGGTGGTTCGGCGTGCCCGTTTTGATGGTGGGGAGAATACTGGCGAGAGTATACTTCGAGAATTGAAGTCGATTTATGGTGCCAAACGCAAACCTGTTGCAAAAGCGACACTTGATTATTGGGACAAAGCGGAAAAGGAAGACTCGATCCAACAGCGCACGTCACCCTCCAAATGGGACGAATGAAACTGCTGGACACCTGTTTTCTAATCGACCTTCAGCGAGAGTTTCATGGAGGGAAAACACTCGGAGCGAGCAGTTACTTAAAAGAGCACTCTCAGGACAATTTTGCGTTGTCAGTAATTTCCCTAACGGAATTTCTTGAGGGATTTGAAGCGATTGAAGATGGGGAGAAGTTTCTTCGATCATTTCAGTGGTTATCGGTGAGTCCTATTGTAGCTAAAGAGGCCTCCAGAATTCGCAGGCAACTCCGGTTGCAAGGAAAGCTGATAGGCGACTTCGATATCTTGATAGCCGCGACTGCGCTAGTGGGTAATTTCCAATTGGTGACCCGCAATGATCAGCATTTTAAACGAATTCAGGGATTACAAGTTGAGACGTATAAAAATTTGGAATCAGGTTAACTGCCTGATTCATGAGGTGGAATTGTCTATTGTTCCAAAGACGATTTTTGCGCATTTGGTGGTACTTTGGATCAACTTTAAATCAGGCACAGCGAAGAACGAAACTCTCACTATTTAGAATGCATCCGGATTTAAAGCCGCGTAAGCTGCGCCTACCGCTCCGGCCCACATGTCCAGTTTTCCAAAAACTATCGGGACTTGGTGTCCGCCCGGTCGCCACTCTACTTCATCGAGAACAGATTTCAGGGGATCCATGAGGGTTTTTCCGACAATCGAAATTCCTCCTGTGAGGACGACAACTTCTGGATCGATTATGTTAATATAAGAGGCAATGGCACAACCAAGTGCACGAATGGATCGAAGCCAGATTTCTGTAGCAACAGGATCGTTCGCCTCGTGTGCATCCACAAGCTCACGGGTTGATGAGAACCTGCCTTTGGATCGTTCCTTAATGGTGTAATTACCAATCATCACCTCAATTGCTCCCGGCGTACCGCAATTGCTGATTGGACCATCGATATCAAGACTCATATGTCCGAGGTGACCGGCTCGACCAATAACTCCTTTTAAAAGCCTGCCACTTGAAGTGATCGCTCCACCAACTCCCGTTCCAAGGGTTAGGAGAACCACGTTTTGTCTGCCTTTAGCGGCTCCTATCCAGGCTTCTCCGAGCAAGGCGGCGTGAGCGTCGTTGAGAACAGGAACAAGCGACTTTCTGTCCAGAGCATCCGTCCAGTCGAATCCTTGAATGTCTTCCATTTTCCCTGGCAGATATGCAATACTCCGGTCGTCAGCCGCAGCGAGACCTGGAGCAGAAATGCCAATTGAAAGTGCGGGCGAAGCTATTTCCTTTTCGAAGTCACGAATTGTTTGACGGGCATTTTCCGTCCACTCAGCTACTGAATCTGCCCCATCATTTGTAGGAAGTGAAATCCTATTGAGAATGGTACCTTCTTCATCTACTGCTACGGCTTTGATGGCAGTGCCGCCGACATCGATTCCAATACTCCAGTTCATACAAACAGTTGTCCTATGTTATTTTGTGAAGATTGGAAGTGTAACTTCAGAAGTTGTTTTGTTGGCGAACAGGAAATTGATTTAATAATCATCGGAATTATTACTTGGCCGCTTCGATGGGAGCCGAGTTGTGGTCAGGTAGCCACTTGGCCAGCTCGTCCATGATTTTGCGACTACTCTTTTGAGTGGCCAGGTTGGTCCATTCGTGCGGATCGTTTTCCGTGTCGTAGAGTTCTTCATCGCCGCCGGCGTACCGGATATACCGGTACCGGTCGTCACGTATGGCATGGTTGTCTTGTCCGTAGGTAATTATCGCGGGATCCTTTTTGGCTTTCGGGTTTTTTAATAGAGGAATCAGGCTCTCGCCTTCGAGGTGCTCCGGTGTCGGTAGTCCGCAGAGTTCGGTCAGGGTAGGGTAAAGGTCAATTAAAGTAACTGGACGATAGCTGACCTGTCCTTTCTTGAATCCGGGTGCTACTATGATGAAGGGAATGTGTGTCGCCTTTTCGTAGAGAACGAACTTCTCCCAGTGTTCTTTTTCGCCTAAATGAAACCCGTGGTCGGACCAGAGAACAATGATGGTGTTGTCCGCCTTACCGCTTTCATTTAAGGCTTCCATCAATCGGCCTACATTGTAATCGGCGAAACTCGCTGACGCTTGATAACCACGAACCGCTTTCTCGAAGATTTCCGGGTCGCTAGCCTTTTCTGCTTTAAAGGTGCTCATGAAACTCCGAGAGGGAGGGTGGAGCATTTGCCGAGCTTCTTCGGGTACGTCTTCGAGATCGTTTTGATTAATGGCAGGCAATTCCAAATCCTTCATCGAGTAAGCATCATACCATTCTTGAGGTGCAAAGAACGGCATGTGTGGACGAAAAATTCCGGTAGCGATAAAGAACGGACCTTCGGCTTTCCCTATTTTATCAATGGCCCAATCGACCGTTCGATTGTCGATGTGAAATTCTGGATCATCCGGGTATACTCCCCAATCGAAATTGCGACTTACTTTTCCTTTTCCACCATTCGGACGAGTCCATTGATCAATCCCGTTCAAGTTGCCGTTTGGAGGCATCGGGCGATCCGGCTGGCTGGTCGGAAACTCAAGATATTCATCAAATGCTTCGTAACGAAAAAAGGCAGTGCCGTGGTGATGAAAGATCTTTCCTGACGCATAGGTGCGATAGCCATGATCCTTAAAATGCTGGGGGAGAATGGTGATCTCCGGCATCGCTTTGTTCCAATTGCTGCTGTTGTTATAGACACCACTGGTAGACGGCCGGACTCCGCTGAGAACCGATGCACGAGAAGGATTGCAGGCCGGAGAGTTACAATAGGCTCTGGCAAAGAAGGTCCCTTGATCGGCAAGCCGCTTGAGGTTCGGGGTTTTTATGGGATTGGATTTGTCGAACAGCGTCGTCAAATCGTTCATGTCGTCAATGGCGATGAAGAGGACGTTGGGGGAACGTGACGTTCCATCCACTTTTTCTGCTGCCGACAAAGGCATGATGCAAAAGGCTAAATTTAGAAATACTAAAATGAAAAACTTCATTGTCTTGGTCTTGATCCTGATTGAGGTCTCTATCAATTCCTGGATTCAGGCAAACGGGTCTCTGACATCAAGAAAAGTAAATTTAAAGAAGTCGCGGTCACGGGAAAAGAGGCGACGGATGCCATTTTCGCGCAATAGAGCTGCAACATGAGCATCAGGAACGAGGTTGCCGCGAACAATTTGCCCTTTGCATGCTTCTGAATAATGTTCCCAAAAATGATCGCCTTCGTTGATAAGGCGAACTTGGGGTAAGGACTTTAGGGTTTCAATATTTTGGATAGCTTCTTTAGGAGTGAGTGGAAATGTGAAAATATGGGGATGAGTGCTTATTCTAAGATAGGCGAACACGGTAGGCCAGCAGAGATAGATTGGCTCCGAATTTTCGATGCAAGCTGACATAAAGGCTTTGGCTTTGTTGTGAAAATCTGACTCCTGATTGGACGCATAGATTAGAATATTGGCGTCGATAGAGTAGCTCATGGGGCTTTATCCATTGCGGCGTGAAGAGCTTCCTTATCCTCTATATCTACCTGGGCTCCCATTGATTTGGAGTTCCAGTTAAATGCAGCCTTTGACTGGATAGTCTGCATCTTCTCCAAATCCTTTAAAGAAGTGGCAAGTAGTTCGCTGACAAGTTTCCCAACCGTTTTCTTTTGCTTTTTACCTAAGCGTTTCAGTTCATTCAAAATGGGTTTATCAATATCCAAGGTTGTTCTCATAGTATCTGATGCAATTTTAAAGTGCATCAGATGTCAATTTTCAAGTTTCCGCGGCTTGTTTCGAAATTAATAGTGATGAAAGCAAACCTACACCAACGCAGACTCCGATTCCGACCAGACCATAGAGAAGGCCATTTAGATTGGTAAAATATTTTGCGTAGGCCAAGGCGATTACGCTACTGCTTACTCCAATCCAGGCATGCATGCTTCCTGCCCGTTTGACAAACAGGCCAAGAAGGAAAAGACCTGCAAGTGGGCTGCCGATTAAACCCAATAAGCCGATCAGAAGATCAAAGATGTGACCGACCTCCATGGTCGAAAGGATAATGGCAAAGGCAGTACCCAAAATTCCGAGACCACTTACCAGCTTTCGAGCAAAGCTAAGTTGGTCTTTTTCGCTCCAGTCGGATTTGAATCTTAAAACGAAATCGTTGGATACAGCGGTGCAGATGGAATGCATACTACTATCCAAGCTCGACATGGCGGCAGCGAAGACACCGGCAATGACAAGTCCTGCTAATCCTGCAGGCATCTGATGAGCAACAAACCAGGGAAGGATCTGGTCGTTTTTTTGAAGAGGCCCCAGCAACTCCGGATTGGATTTGTAGAAAACAAACAGGGCGATTCCCATTACTGCGAAAATCAACGTGGCCGGAATGGCTAGCAGTGCGTTAGTCCAAACCGCTTTTTGTGCTTCCTTCTCCGAGCTGGTTGTCAAGTAACGTTGCACAACTGCTTGATCGGAGGTGTAAGGCACCAAGGCATTGGAAAATATAGCTCCAAGAATGAGAACCATAAATGAGTCAGTGGCCCAGGACCATTCGATGGGTGGCATCTCAAATTTACCGGCGTCTTTGCCCACAGAAACCAAAGTGGAGAAACCTCCGTCCAGGTTTGATGCGATGATGCCCAAGGCGAGAAGGGCACCACCGATTAACACAATCACTTGTATTACGTCCGTCCAGATAACGGCTTTGATTCCTCCGAAGGCCGTATAAACGGTGGCAATAATTCCCATCATCAGAATACAAAGCGTGAGGTTGAAACCTGTTACTGCTGCCAGTGCCAACGCCGGCAAGAATACAACAATTCCCATGCGGAATAGCTGGAAAATAATAAATGACGCACTTCCGAAGAGTCGCAGGCCCACGTCAAACCGGTCCTCAAGAAATTGGTAGGCCGTGACCGCATTGATTCTTCGCAGACGTGGAATGTAAGCGTAAACGATCAATGGCGCTACAATCAGAATTCCCGCGTTCAACAAGATGGCCGCCCAACTGGTTCCATAGACGCGAGCAGGTAGCGAGAGGTAGGTTATGGCGCTTAGGGTCGTACCAAAAATACTCATACCTGCTGCCCACCAGGGAATCGAGCGACCTCCCAGATAGAAGTCATCTGTTGTATGAGTGTTTCGTGCGCAGACAAAACCGACGACCAGTAAAGCTCCCAAGTAGGTGAGTAGAGTTATCCAATTTAGAGTGCCGAAGGAGGATGAGCTTGGCAAGGTTGACACCTTCCAGATGATAGGTGTTCGAACACGCGGGCGCACCTCGCCCGAAGCGATGAAATAATGCTTTCCCCATTTGGCCACCTGAGTAGTCACATGGTTCAATGGCATTTCTCCTGTCTTCTGCCAGGTATCTGTCAAAGCGTTGTAACCCCATATCTGCTTTGGAAAACCGGGGTGTTTATCTTTTAACTCATCCGCCTGGTGGAATAGTGATCCGTCTGCACCACCGAGAACAAGAATGTGGTTTTCACCGGCGGGGATCGCTGTGCCTGCCATAAAGCAAACGGGTGAATCGGCTAAGCGTTTCCAAGTGTTGTTACTGGGGCTGTATGCGTATGCGTCGGTTAGGAATTGAAGGACTCCGTCGGTTCCTTCGCGTCTGCCACTGAAGACGAAAATCTGGTTTTCCTTACCATTGTGTTGGTTAACCATCACATTGAACCCTCGTTCCAGGCCAGGCCATGAGGGCAACTCCACCCAGCCTGCACTTAGGTCTTCCAGGTCGAGCACCCAAAAGTTATTCATGGCAGACGACAAGGCATTGGTTTCGATCCCGCCGGCAAGGTAGACTTTGGTGCCAAGTTTAGTCGCTGCAGTAAAGGCTATGGTTTTTGGGAGGCTGGGAAGCGATTCCTGTTCAATTTGTTTAGTCAAAGTATTCCATTTAAGTAGAATGGTGTCGTTGAAGGTTCGATCCGCGTCGTTGCCACCCAAACAAAGTACTCCCCATTCGGTCGATACGGAGGCTCCGTAGCCAAGTAGTCGGGGTAGTTTTCCGCCGAGTGTCCATTCACCTGTTCTCTCAAGAACCCAGATGTCATCGTGCCAGATTTTGTCTTCGCCCCAGTAGGGTTTCGGGAAATTGGCACCACCTGCGACGATAAGAGCATCGTTGTGAACTCCTACATACGGACCGGCAACTCCTAACGCATCGGGTTGCACACCCACAGGTGGAAGGTTGGAGAAATGGGTCCATTCCAGATAAGCGCTCTCGGCTGCCCCTGTGTTTGATTCAAAGAAGAATGTGGAAGCTGCAATTGAAAGAAGCGAAACGATCCGGGGTAGAACAGAAGTCATTAAATGATTTAAAGAAGCGCGAAAGATTTGGGATGGTTTGAGGTCAGTTTGATATGACTAAGCTAACTATTTATACTGCACATTACTTCTCAATGAGGCTATTAATTAATCCATTGGATTTGGTAGAGTCAATAGAAAGGAATCCTGGCGCATGTGTCTCTGGGTTTAGTCTAATTTTCCTTCGAATTGTTTAATAGGAGTTAGGTGTTTGTATTTGACAATTAGTAACGTATGTTACTTTTATTTTCAAGTTTCAATGCCAGCGAATAAAATTATAAATGCCCCGGTAGGGACCGAATCACTTGGGTTCTATCTCAGTAGAGCGACGATTGTATTTCGCGCTCTTTTAAAAAAATCCCTTTCAGAATCGAGTCTGAGTGATCACATCAAACCTGGCATGGGTAACCTGATGTTTGCCCTGTATGAAAAGGATGGCCAAACAAAGACGGAGCTGGCGGGAAAACTTCTCCTATCGAAAATGACTATCACCCGTCTTGTTCGTGGAGTTGAAAAACATGGCCTGGTTAAGATAACCACCGACAAAAACGACGCCCGGGCAAATCGCGTGCATTTATCTCCTTTGGCGAAAGAAGTGGAAAAAGAATATCGCCAATTGGCACTAAACTTGGAGGAGCGAATATCCAGTCGATTCACCTCCGAACAGTTATCCGAATTTCGCGGCCACCTTAAGATTTTGCTTCAGTCTTTGGACGATGAATTAATCTGAACTCTAACCCGCTCAACAGAAATTAAGAAACTGATTAACCCGGAAATGCAGCCATACAAATCCAAGGACAAGGAAAGTCATTCTCCGAATTATTATCCACCCTACAAGTCGGGTACGACACGAGCTCCTACCGAGGAACCGGTCATTGTTCCGCAGACTATAACTGAGACAAGCGGGCCCCGGTTTGATGGGTCTGTGTTGCGAGAATTCGACAATGACTTAACGAAAAATGCTATAAAGACGGGAGACCCAATCGGCGAGCGTATCATCGTTTCTGGAAGAGTGTTAGATGAAAATGGTTCTCCTTTGCCGATGACTATGGTTGAGATTTGGCAAGCAAACTCAACTGGAAGATACATTGATAAACAGGATCAGCATGGTGCACCCTTGGATCCTAACTTCCTCGGAGCGGGAAGAACGCTCACCGACAAAGATGGCTGGTATAAATTCACCACCATACGACCCGGTGCATACCCTTGGGGTAACCATCCCAATGCCTGGCGACCTCAACATATTCATTTTTCGATTTTTGGTCCCAACATCATGACGCGCCTGGTTACTCAGATGTATTTTGAAGGCGACCCGTTGCTTGCCTATGATCCGATTTACAAAGGACCACCCGATGAAGCACGCAAACGCATGATCGCTGATTTTTCCCTGGACCTAACTGAGGAAGGATTCGCGCTCGGTTACCGATGGGATATTATTTTGCGAGGACCCAACGCTACTCCGTTTGAGGATTGATATGAGCTCGTTCAAACAAACACCTTCCCAAACTGTGGGTCCATTTTTCTCCTATGGACTTGCTCCAGAACAATATGGTTACGATTTCCGGGAATTGGCATCTGGTAATGTGGCTCGCGATTACGAAGCTGGAGAACCCATCACTATTGTTGGAAAAGTCTTTAGTGGATCAGGCGATCTGATGAAAAACGTAATCGTTGAGAGCTGGCAAGCGGATGGGGAAGGAAAATACTCCCGGACAATTTGCGCAGATAAATTTTCTGGTTTTGGGCGATTTGGTACCGGTACTGATGAGGAAAACCGATATATAATTCGGACGGTTAAACCTGGAAAAGTAGATGAGCAACAAGCGCCTCACATAGCTCTCACCATTTTCTCCAGAGGATTGATGCATCATGTTTATACGCGTCTGTACTTTTCGGATGAAGTCGAAGCAAATGAACAGGATCCCTTGCTTCGACTGATTCCCGCTAACCGTCGCAATACACTCATTGCTCAAAAAGTTCAGGATGAGCAGGATGTGGTCTACCAATTTGATATTCATATGCAGGGCGATCAGGCGACTGTGTTTTTAGAGTTTTAGTTGTATCCGCAGTTTTATGACGCACAAGACGCAGGTGGGGATAATCGGGTCAGGGCCAGCGGGACTTCTGCTTTCTCAGATCCTGCATGTCAATGGCATCGAATCCATCATCCTGGAAAAATACTCCCGTGCCCACGTGGAAGGGCGCATCCGGGCAGGCATATTGGAACAGGGAACCGTCAACATGCTGGAGGCGGCGAAGGTGGCAAAAAGGCTACATAAGGAAGCACTCATCCATACGGGAATTGGACTTCTATTTAATGACACCCTTCACCGTATTGATTTTAATGCTCAGTCAACCGGCAAAAGTGTAACGGTTTATGGGCAGACCGAGATTACCAAAGACCTTATGGATGCACATGCCGAACGCGGGCAGGAACCGGTGTATAGAGCAAAAGACGTTCAGATAGAGGGAATTGAGTCTGGGGCTCCCTCCCTAAGCTACACGCACGACGAAAAATCCTACAAGATTGATTGTGATTTTGTTGTAGGCTGTGACGGTTATCATGGCGTATCCAGAAAACACTTTCCTGAATCATTCCTTGAAATCTATGAAAGGGCGTATCCTTTTGGTTGGCTGGGAGTTCTTGCCGATGTGAAGCCCGTATCGGACGAACTCATTTATAACAATCACCCGGATGGCTTTGCCTTGGCTAGTCAGCGTTCGAAAACGAGAAGCCGGTATTATATTCAGTGTGATTTGAATGAGAAATTGGATGCCTGGTCGGATGACCGGTTTTGGGCAACCTTAATTCACCGGTTTGGAAATAGAGTGGGGAAGCACATTGATACGGGCCCTTCGATTGAAAAAAGCATAGCTCCCTTGAGAAGTTTTGTGGCGGAGCCGATGCGTTATAAATCACTTTTCATTGCGGGTGATGCCGCTCACATCGTGCCTCCCACGGGAGCGAAAGGACTTAATCTGGCTGCTTCGGACGTTCATTACCTTTCTGACGGGTTAATTGAGTACTACAAAACCGGGCAAACGACTGGGCTGGATTGTTATTCGGACAAAGCACTCGACCGCGTTTGGAAAGCCATTCGTTTTTCCTGGTGGTTCACTCACCTTACACATCGCTTTCCTGATCATGAAACGGGTGGTTTCTCGCAAAAACTTCAGCTTGCTGAGCTGGGTTACCTGGTAAACTCGCAAGCTGCCATGGCAAGTCTGACTGAAAATTACGTTGGGCTTCCGTTCTGAGTTTCAGGAAAGCTTTTCAATAAATTTTGCCTCTGTGTTATTTCTAACATCTTCTAACGAGGCTCCTGGCATCATTTCAATCAAGGTCAAAACATCATTCTCAAAGTTGAAAACAGCCAGGTCGGTAATGATCATTGAAACAGCATGTTTCGCCGTAAGGGGCAAGGTGCATTGAGGCACCACCTTTGATTCCCCGTTTTTTCCGGTATGCTTTAAGGTAACAATCAGGCGTTTAGCTCCAGATGCTAGATCCATGGCGCCACCAACGCCCAGTACCGGTTTCCCCGGGACGGCCCAATTGGCCAGGTTTCCTGATTCATCGACTTCGAGACCACCAATGATCGCTACATCAACGTGGCCTCCACGAATCATGGCAAACGAATCGGCACTATCGAAATAGCTACAACCCTTCAAAGGAGTGACCGGTACTTTTCCAGCGTTAACTGGATAGTGCATCGCTCCGCCTCCATCTGTCGGAGTGGGGCCGACGCCTAGCATGCCATTTTCGCTGTGGAGCAGGATACCATCCTCTTCTGAAATATAATCTGAGACCAACGTTGGAATGCCTATGCCAAGATTCACCACATCGCCTCTTTTCAATTCCTGATAGGCTCGTTTTGCCATGTTCAATCTCCAGGATTCAATTTTCCTATCCGAACTTACGTGGGAAGAACTTCCCAAGTCCTCGAGGGACAATTTTGACTCGACGAGATAGTCTACAAAACAGCCAGGCGTATGAATAGATTCTGGTACGATTTCTCCGACCGGTACGATTTCCTGAACCTCGGCGATCACTATATCCGCAGCGGTAGCCATGGCTTTATTGAAATTTTGTTCGGTCATCCGATAGACCAGGTTTCCTGCAGTATCAGCTTTCCAGGCACGTATGAAAGCTACATTTCCACGAATACTCTTCACCAAAACCTGTTCAACTCCGTCTATTACTTTTGTCTCACAGCCTTCGGCGAGCAGGGTTCCTGCCGAAGTGGGTGTAAAAAATCCACCTAGCCCGGCGCCACCTGCGCGAATCGCTTCAGCCAAAGTCCCTTGTGGGAGAAGTTCATGGTCTACCTCGCCGGTCTGAATGGCTTTTGTCGCCTCATGATTGCTGGTGAAATAGGACCCAACCATTTTACGGAGCTGACCATTACGAAGTAGCCTACCGCCTCCGAGATTGATTTCACCAACATTGTTGGCAACGAATGTCAGGTCTTTAACCTCAGTCCGTGCAAGTGCATGCAGAAGACGGACTGGGTTTCCGGTCATTCCGAATCCTCCTCCAAGAAGTGTGTCACCGTCGTGAACAAGTGAAGCGGCATGTTCGGCCGTTATTATAGGTACTGTTTTCATTTACTGTAACAAGTTACTCTTTCAGGTCAGACCTAGGGTTAAAGCTTCCCCAATTCTTTTAGAATTCCTTCGGCTAATTTGAACCCATGATTGGCCGCAGGTAGACCGCAATAAAGGGCGGAATGCATAAGGAGTTCTTTGATTTCCTCCACGGTTACTCCGTTGTTAATCGCCGCTCGAATATGCATTTCAAACTCCGAATCATGACCTAAGGCGATCAGCATCGAAAGGGTGAGAAGGCTGCGAGTTTTTTTATCGAGCCCGGGTCTATCCCAGATCTCGCCCCAGGCATAGCGGGTGATGAATTCCTGGAATGCTCCTTTGAATTCCTTCGTTCCTGTGATAGCACGGTCGACGTGCTCATCACCCAAAACGTTTCGGCGAATTGCTTCACCTTTTATGTAAGCCTCGGTTTTATTTTCATCATTATTCATAGGGTATTCCTTTCCAAGAAATCAGAGAGAGCAGCATTGAACTGTTCCGGCTGCTCGATATTCGACAAATGAGCTGCATTGGCAATTTCCACGTATTCGGCGGTCAAGATTTTGCTGACTATTAACTTTCCATGACCACGACTGTCATAGCGATGCAGCTGAAAAGTAGTTGGGAATGTCGACGATTGTCTGTCCCACATGTTGAGGGTTGTCCCTAGAGAATTCGAAAACATCAAAACAGGATTCGAAGGGTTGCCCTCCAGCTCGTAGTAGAATTTTGTCCCATCGCATACTGTAGCACAGGGCATGATTAATCCTTAGCTTCTCCAGCTAAAAGTCTTTCGATCCAATCATTGGTCGAACCGAGAGCGTTGTTAGGATCAAATACGTTTTTCAAGTCTTTCGAGTTAATTGCCTGGGAGACGAAAGGATTTGCAGAAGCAACGAGTGATAATGGTTTATTCGAAGTGATTACCTCATCCAACAGATTCGCGACCAGTCGCTGCGCTTCTTTTCGACCCAAGTGTGGAATGAGGGCTGCCGCGAGTGCTTCGGAAAAAACGATCTCCAGGGTTTCATCCAGGTTCTTCCGCATTTGTTTGGTATTTACCTCCAAACCTTCGGAGACTTCCAATATCGCTGAGCTTGCTTTTGCCACTTCCTTTATAAGATCCGGATACGTGGACCATTCGGCCGACCAGTTTCCGATACTGCGTTCATGCTCCTGAACCATGCCCGATAATAGGGACGACAATAATCCCGGGACTCGATTTGCTGCAGACAGCACATGCATACATCCTACCGGGTTTCGTTTATGCGGCATGGCAGATGATCCACCTCGTCCCTCTTCAATGGGCTCGGAAAGTTCTCCAATTTCTCGTTGCATATGGAGTGAAATATCGCGGGCAATTTTCCCCAAGGTCCCCACAAGAATGGCTAAAGCGGAAGCAAACCCGACAAGACGGTCGCGGTGCGTGTGCCAGGGTGCGTCGGGCAGAGGAAGTCCTAATTCGGCTGATAAGGCTTTACCGACTTTCAATCCATTTGAGTGAAGGGTGGACAACGTTCCTACTGCCCCACCAAATTGTAGAACCAAAGCGTTTTCTCCAGATTGGTTTATGCGCTCCCGACCACGTCGTACTGCTGAGGCCCAACCGGCTGCCTTCAGTCCAAAGCTAATGGGTGATCCCGGTTGAAGTAAGGTTCGGCCAAGAAGTAGTGTTCCCGCATGTTCTCGGGCCAGTTTTGCGAACGCCTTTTCCATACGCTCAAGATCTGCGTTTATATAGAAAATGGCTTCCTTGAGGTTTAAGACCAAAGCGGTATCCAAAACATCCTGACTGGTAGATCCGAAGTGAACAAAGCGTGCCGCCTCTGGTGATTTATCGTGAACGTGTGAAATTAAATCTTTAACCAAGGGAATCACCATGGTTCCAGCGCGGGATCCTCTGGCTTCAAGGTCTGCGGCGTCGAAAACCGCTTCCTCACAGGATTTGCTAATGATTGCTGCTGCATCTTCAGGAATTACGCCTGCAGTCGCTTCAGCTTTGGCCAATGCCGCTTCGAAATTCAGCATCGCCCTGACTTTATTCTGGGGTGAGAAAATTTCAGTCACATGTTCGGACGAGTATTTATATTTATTGGACTGCGACATTATGGACTGGTTACTAACTAAAAATTTCTCTCGTCAGCGGTTGGATTTAGAGTCCTTTCAATTCTTTATCAAAGAAATCTATAGAACGCTGAATCAGGGATTCCATACTTTCGTCCGATCCTCGAAACCCATGGTCGCCATTGACGACCTTGTAGAGGCTCGACTTGACTCCAGCCTTTTGAAGCGCGGCATATAAAAGCTCGCTCTGATTATAGACAACCAATCCATCTTTACTTCCATGCATCAAAAGCATGGGTGGATCGGTTGGAGACACATAGGTTATCGGATTCGCTTTTTGAGTTTTTTCGGGATGATCTTGTATGGATGCTCCTATAAACAGAGATTCTGGACTATCCGCAGCGTTATGATTCATCCGTCCTTCAAAATCGTTCATTCGTAAAAAGTCGGTAGGACCAAACCAGTTGCAAACCGCTTGAACTTTTGGAGAGGCCTTTTTCGTAACCGAGTGAGTATCGAAATCGCTCACATCGTTAGTGACTCCGAGAAGCGCTACAAGATGGCCTCCAGCGGAAGATCCCCAAACGCCAAATCGATCTGGATCCAATCCATATTTTTTTGCGTTGAGCCTGAGGTAGCTTACAGCGGCTTTGCAGTCTTCAATGGCTGCAGGAAATATGGCCTCTCCACTAAGACGATATTCTACTGAGGCCAATGCGTAACCGTGTTTTAAAACAGTACTGCAAGCCTGGATTCCATTTTTGCTTCCATTTCTCCATCCGCCTCCATGGATCCAAATAACTAATGGCAATGGCCCGGTTGATCCAGCTGGCCGGTAAAGGTCGAGCGGTAGCTCCCGGTCGCCCACGCTTTCGTATACTATGTCCTTATCAATTTGGGTGCCTTCTGGAAGGACCGGACCGTTGTTTCGTTGGCCAGCTAATGAAATATGGAGAACAACTAAAAGCACTAGGGCAAATGATGGTGTCTTCATGAGAATAAAAAGGTAACGCGTGTTACTAATTGTCAAGCCAGAGCTCGCTTGTTAGACGGCCGATGTGAGCTTTTGGTCTTTGGTCCTAAGAATCAAAAATTATGCGTGAGACTGATTTAAGGGTCTGTTCTTAATTCCTTAAGGTCTGAGGTCAACGCTGGCTCACCTTTGATGTACAAAATAATGAAAACGTGTATTTTCTCTGAGATTGTCCAATATTTTTCTTGGTGCCTTCAGATTTCAGTATATATTAGGAATCAATTAATTTTCTCCCAGGCGAAACATAAATATTCCTACCGAACTTGGTGGGTTTTTGTTCTTGGAGATACTCAATCAAGAATCTCAATAAAATTAATAAATGAGCAATATCGTTCCAACCATCAGTTCCGGAGTAGCCGGTCCACTCGGAGTTCTTCACCTTCCTCGTTTTTGGCAAAAAGCCTCATTGGGCGCTGCCGGAAAATTGCACGCCGAGTATCCTGCCTGTGGTGCAGGATATGATCAAATGACCTTGGATGCACTTGGGCTGGATAAGGAAACCACTTTGGCTTATATTGCTTCTGAGAAACCATCTTATGTTCAATTCGAAGCGTGGGTGAAAGAAAACATGAAAGCTGACGCGAACATCGCTGGTCACAATGCAGGAGTTGAAGGCTACATCCATAGCGACGAAACGCGTGCTGAAATATTTGGCGGTGCCGGCCTGAATGACGATTCTTGCGCTGCCCGCGATGCTGTGAATCTAAACAATTTAGACGATTGGGCCATCTTTCATAAAGAGGAGATTGCTGGTTAGTTGATTCAGGTCCTCGGGGTCTTTTCTTTCTAATTCATTTAATGGCCTCCAATTTCACCCGCTATGTGCGGAGGATTCACATGTACCTGGCGTTGTTTTTAACGCCTTGGATCTTGATGTATACGCTCAGCTCGCTCGTTTTTAATCACTTTGGAACGATTCGAGATTGGTATGGTGGGGATTTAAACGTATACGAACTGGAAGCAGAATTTGAATACAAGTCTACCTTTGGAGACGAAGTGACTCCGCTGGAGGCATCCAAGCAAATCCTTCAGGATCTCGATATGGATGGTTCACACTTTGTTCGTGGGAATCTAGGAGATGAGTTTACGATCATGCGGCAGTCGACCTACGCGATGAAACGGGTGGTTTATTATCCCAAGGAGGGAAGGGTGACGGTTGAAAAACAAGTTGCTAATATGCCAAGCATGCTCACGCGCATGCACATTCGGCATGGGTTTCAGCAAAAATACGCATCGATGAAATTATGGGGACTTGGAGTTGAGGTCACCGCTTTGGCGATGCTTTTCTGGATCGCCTCTGGAGTCTGGTTGTGGTGGACGATAAAGCCTTCGCGAATGTGGGGCGCGGTGTCTGCTCTGTGTGGTCTTGGTCTGTTTGGTGTTTTAATATTTGGCATGTAGGTGACGAAACCATGAAAAGCATGAACCTCATTTTTCGTCGGACCCACCTTTATCTGGGCATGTTTTTGGTCCCCTGGATCTTTATCTACGCGTTCTCTACCTTCATGTTAAATCATGGTCCAACCTTTCGTGAGCTGCGTCCGCCACCCGATGCCTGGACTCAGTTGTTGGAAAAGGATTACCAGGCAAGTATACCAGATTCTCAGGAAGCACTTCGTTCCTGGGCTCAAGAGTTACTTAAGGACGAAGGAATTTCTACAGCTCAGTGGGGCGTTAATAGAAATCCGCAACGTGTGCTCATTACCAGTCAACGTTTTTTAAAACCTGTTCGAGTGACCTACCGCTTCTCCGACCAAATGCTCATTGCAGAACAACGCGAAGGTTCTTTTTTTGAGGCTATGCTTCGTCTCCACTTCAGGCATGGGTATGGGCAAGGCGATCCCATGCAATGGATCTGGGGATTTATTGTGGATATCGTTTGTATCGCATTTCTCATCTGGATAATAACCGGGCTATATCTTTGGTGGAAAATTTCACACACCCGCAATTGGGGTTGGGTAGCGATTGGGGCCGGAACCATCACCTTCTTTGGGTTGTTAATTACTTTCTGAAATCAAAGGTTACCCGGTCTTGGATGCGATGGCCTTACTGGCCCTGGTTATTTCTCGCTCCAACTGTTTTGGATTAATCCACAATTATTTTTGTTAACAAAATTTCTATGCACGCAAATCTTCCTGAGTTTTCAAAAAACGGAATCCGTGAGCTGGATGTTTTTTTTAATATAGTCACCGAAGACGGTGAACCGCCAGGACTGGTTGCGCTAGTCAGTAACAAGAGGGACATCCTCTATCACAAAGGATTCGGAAAGCAGAACGTAGCAAAGGACATCGATATGGATCCGGATAGCTTTTTTCGAATCTTTTCGATGACGAAGGCGGTCACTTCGGTGGCTGTGATGATGCTTTTCGAAGAGGGCTTGTTGAGGCTGGACGATCCTGTATCCCGGTATGTTCCGGTATACGGAAATCGGCCGATTTTCGATAGCTTCAATGATTCAGGTTCCAGCTTCTTAACAAAGCCGGCAGAGAAAGAGATAACCATCCGTCATCTGCTTAGTCATCGGTCTGGATTCGGCTATGGATTTAAAAGTGAAACAGTTGAACTGTTAAAAGAGCTTACCGGAAAAGGTGAGCACAAACTGCCTTTGATGTTCGAACCTGGAAGTGAATTTCTTTACGGTCCGAGTACGCATGTCCTGGGCCGCGTAATCGAATCCATTTCAGGGAAAAGCTTAGATGGATTTTTTAAAGAAAGGATCTTTGAGCCTCTCGGAATGGAGAACACATTTTATGAGCTTCCTGATTGTGCATACGAGCGGCTGGTTACTACGCATGAAAGAAGAGAAGCTTCTTTAGTAGAGCTGCCCAACCCTGAAAAACTTCCTGTAATTCTTCGAGGCGATTATGGCCTGATCTCAAGGGCGGGTGACTACGCCAGGTTCCTTCAGATGCTTTTGCAAGTGACTGCCGGAGATGATTCACAACTGATAAAACCTGCTACCTTCGGCCTCATGGCCCAAAACCAAATCGGTGAAATTAACCTTCCTCAAGATCCCGGTGCGATGAACTACCGGTCGCGCCCGTTTCCTGCAGGAGGAAGAAACGATAAGTTCGGGCTCGGATTTCAAATCTCAGTGGATGAGGTGCCAGATTTGAGGCCGAAGGGCTGCTTAAGCTGGTCCGGCATCCAAAACACCTTTTTCTGGATCGATCCTAAAAACGAGATCGCGGCTGTACTTCTTATGCAGGTGGACCCCTACGCAGATGCGGCATGTATTGCGATCTTGCTCGGATTCGAACAGGCAATCTATCGAAATCTGACCTGGTAGGTTACTCTAATAATTCCATTAACGTATTGTTTATTCTCAGTGAGGGTAAGTATCGGTTCTTTCTCTGTCTTGGAAAGTAGTGGTACTCCTTGTCCCAGGAGAATGGGTACTATGGATACTTGTAAAATGTTTATCAGACCAGCGTCGAAAAAGGAAGCTGCCAGTTTTCCTCCGCCCATAAGCCAGGCTCGTTTGATGCCTTTCCCGTCCATTTTCTTACAAACCAATTCAGGAGTTTCCTGAGTCAATTGAATTGAGGGATGTAGCACTTTGAGGTTCCGGCTTGTGAACACCCAACTTGGAGTATTAGGTGACATCCACTGACCATAGTCCAAAGCAAAGTCATAGGTGTGACCACCCAGGATAATAGCGTCGAAAGATTTTTGAAATGCATTGAAGTCTTTTGAAACTTCTGAGTCATCGAAACTATGAAAATCGTTTAGCCAATCGACTCGAAGATCCTTGTCTGCAATGAAGCCATCCAGGCTAGAGGCGACATGGTAAATGATCTCAAGCATGAAAATTCTTTTGCGATCGATTCTCTTATTGCTATGCCGACTTTTTCAGCAATTGAGTAATCCATGGAGTTGCTTGTAGTAGTTTCCCTTCCATTAACGACCAGGGAGAAAATGCTTCGAATGGAGTGTTGATTGGATTTTCACAGGCCTGAAAAAAATCGATCCATGATACCCATTTTACTGCTTCCACCTCCAGAGGGTTGGGGATTATAATTATTTCCGGTTGAATAAAACCGATAAAGACCGGGCAAATTTCATTTTCCATCACACCTTGATGAATTGCCTGGTATCTGAAATTCGGTAAGGCCAGGGTCAGATCTACTCCTTCGAGTCCAAGCTCCTCTTTTAATCTTCGATTCGCGGCTTGAGTATGAAGTTCGTCCGGGGCGGGGTGACCGCAACAAGTATTTGACCAGATTCCGGGCCAGGTATTTTTGGTTAACGCGCGTTGTTGAGTTAGCATATTACCCTTGCGGTCAAAGAGGAAAACCGAGAACGCGCTATGAAGCGGAGTATTCATCGTGTGGACCCTCGATTTTTCAATGGTGCCACAGGGTTTTCCCAGGGAATCGAGTAGGACTACTTTCTCGATTGGATGCGCAGGTGAAATTGAATCCATAAATTATTATTTCTGAAGCACGTCCTTTAGTTGAAATTTAACCTCCATTCACTAATCCGTCATGCTTTAGCATTTAACTCCAAAAATAATCAAACTCCTTTTGTCACAGCAACGCTTTGGGTTGTTATCTCAGTTTACTTGTTTTAGTAACACGGCCATAGTATAGGAAGTTTTAAATTTTTACCTCAAATACCTATGAACAGACGACAAGCTCTCTCCCTTCTCACCAGCGGTTCAGCGGCTGGCTTACTGTCTTCAACTTTGGGAAGCAGTACTGCAAGCGCCCAAAGTTTCTCTGATCCCACGCCGGCGATGTCACCGATCAAAATCACGAAAGTGAAAATGATTAATACCTATCCCAATGGAACCGGTTTTGGCATCGTCAAGGTTGAGACAAGTGAACCGGGATTATACGGTATCGGTTGTGCGACAGGGATTCGCCGTTACAAGACACTGACTACCGCCGTTGAGGAATATTTGGATCCGTTACTCAAAGGAAAAGATCCGGACAATATAGAGGATATCTGGCAGACCGTTAATTTAAGCTCCTATTGGCGGAACGGCCCAATCCTCAATACTATTATTGCTGGTTTGGACCAGGCGCTTTGGGACATTAAGGGCAAGCGGGCCGGTCTCCCGGTGTATCAATTGTTAGGAGGAAAATGTCGCTTCGCAGTTGACACTTATGGACACGCCTCTGGACGAGATCTGGCCGAGTTGAAGGACAGTGTGCAGGAATACAAAGAAAAAGGATTTCGGCACATTCGCATACAGTTCGGAGGCTATGGAGCAACCCATCTGTCCAAGGGGGAGCCGGATTTTAGAAAAGGTGGTTTTGGCGTTGCCACGGATCAAGTGATGGAGATTCGGCCCTACATGAAAATCTTGCCCAAAATGTTTGAATTTGTCCGAAACGAGTTTGGAGATGAGCTTGAATTCTTGCACGATATCCACGAAATGATTCCTCCAATCGAAGCCATTAACCTTGTCAAGGAGTTGGAACAGTATCGACCCTTCTTCATCGAAGATCCGTTTGCTCCTGAAGACATTGGTTACTTCAAAATATTGCGTGAACAAACTTCCTGTGCTTTGGCCATGGGCGAGTTGTTCAATAATTCCCACGAATGGGTAGGGCTGATTACCGATCGTCTGATCGATTTTGTGCGTATTCATATTTCCCAGATTGGAGGAATTACGCCCGCATTAAAAGTAGCTCGTCTGGCGGAATGGTTTAATGTGCGAACCGCCTGGCATGGTCCTGGAAACACATCTCCCGTTGGACACGCCGGTAACGCCCATATCGATCTCGCCATTTGGAACTTTGGGATCCAGGAGCAAACCCATTGGAGGCCAGAAACCCTGGAAGTCTTTCCCGGATGTCCAACGATGGAAAATGGTTACATGTTTGTGAACGAAGCCCCAGGCTTCGGTATCGACATCGACGAAAAAGCCGCCGCCAAATACCCACTGCCCGACGAACCCTGGTATCGCCCAATCATTCGCCGACCGGACGGGACTGCTGTTCGACCGTAGCCGTTAGTTATAAAAGGTGTCAGGTTTCGGTGTTCAGGAAAAATGTAGGCATGGTCATAAGATCATGAACGCTACTTTCGGGTTTTCTATCGGAAATTTGCGCGGTTGACGACCTGGTTAAGGTGCTATGACTTTTAACAGGATAGATTGATCGGAGATTTCCAATTGTCCGACTAAATTATTTCTGAGGTTGAGGCCATCGATTTGTTGAAAGTCAGATGTTTTGGAATCGAAGGAAATGATTTCGAATTGGTCTCCAATTTGTGGATCATAGAGCCCTGATTGAGTGATCTTGAGCGTTCCTCCCAAAGTGACGTCTCCCGTCATTTCCAATTTACCCGTCCCGGTTCCCTCCGCTCCCAGGCCGATGGTGATTTCAACCTGACTGGTTTCTTCCAGAATCACATTCCCATCAATGACGAGCGGTCCAGAATCATTATTCGAACGGATGACGGCTTGATTTTCGAAGTTTGCACTTAGGGTGCCAGGACCACTTAAAAAAGTTTCGCTTGCCGCTGTAATTGTCTCGGCGGTTATAGTTCCAGTTGGCGTCGTTCGGATGTCGCCACGGATGAGATTCGGACTAGTAAATTCGATCGTTCCGCCACTTGATGCTGTGATGACGGCTTTTGAATTTTCTAGGTGGGTCAACTCGGTTAAGGCTGGAAGAGAACTCGTGCTGTTTTCTCCGGTGGAATCGATTCTGACCCTGCCGGTAAGGATGCTGAGTAAGGGCAATTCGATTCGTCCTCCTTGTTGGCTTCTGATGGATGTAGTTCCAATCAGTGATTGTGAGCCAGTTATTTCCAAAAGGTCAGGGAGTCGAATCAGACTGTTTTCATTGATCGCTACGAGCTCATTGTTACTCAAGGTTAGTGCGGTTAAACCGGGAATTTCGATTACGCCCCCTGACCTGGCCCGTAAGCTTAAGTTGTCCAGTGTTTGTAAATTTGTCAGGTCGGGTTTGAAACCAAGTATTTCTAATTCGCCGTTCGTTATTTCAGTAATGGCGGTGATGGGAATTTGGCCTGTTTCATCTATCGTCAGTTCCATATGATCCAGCTGTGTAATGGGTCCTGCCACCAATTTAGCAGATCTCTCTACATTGATGTCCGACGTGTCTCCTTCTCCAGGACCTGAAAGGCTGGAAATACCAGGGATGTGTAATTCACTACCTTCTCCATTGACCTGTAATCTAAAGCGTCCTGGCATGATGCTTTCAAGTTGAGGAAGGTCCAGAACGCCGCCGTTTGATGCTTCAAGCCTCATCATTCTGCTGCCAAAGGGTCCATCAGGATCCGGCGTTGTTATTGTATGCAAATTCGGAAGGGAGAGTCTGCTACCATTTCCGCTCGCTGTTAGATTTAACGCTGGGTTCGTTTCGCCCAGGCTGGTGATCCAGGGAATTTCTATAATGGCTCCTCCACGACATTCTATATTGAGATCTCCGGGAGTGAGGATCCCATTAATGATGAGTTGTGCGCTTTGTTTTTCTAAAGTGATAGATCCACTGATGATAGTTAGATCCGATTCAAACTTCGTTGTTTCAGACATAATAATACCACCTCCGTTTAGGGTGATAGGTCCGGAGAACACTGCATCCTTTGACATTCTAAATTCACCATCGATCAACTCACCACTCTCAGTTGAATTCAAGTTTCCGTTTATTAAAAATGAGCCGATCTCGCGGTTCAAAATAAACGTTTCGTTGATCGTGAGATTTCCAACTTCAGGACCAGTGTCGAACAAGACAACCGGGTTCGAATTTGGTCGGTCGATAAAAACGTTTTGTCTCGATAGCGGCAATCGTCCAAATATCCAATTGGAGGGATCGCTGTAACTTCCATCTTCATCGGAAGTCCAAACCGCCGTATTAGGATCCACAGGATAGCTAGTGAATTGAAAATCGAGGGGACCACCTAATGGGTTTCCTCTGATATCTTTGATGGCATTGGCTGGGATGGTCAATTCGTAGTCGTCAAAATCCAATAGACCGTCTTGCCACAGGACGACCAAATGAGGATTGGTTAATGAAAAATCCAGAATGCTGACAATTTCCCCGCTCACCTTATGCTTTAGTATGATCTGACCCAAGTCGATCGAAGCGGAATCTATCGGCTCCTTAAACCAAAGGGGGATACCTGCTAAGTTGAATCCGTATCCTCCTTCTAGAGACAAAGCCGAAAATAGTTCCGGCGGTGTAATGTCTGGTACAAGTTCCAGGATCTCAATATTCGACAAGCCCGTATTTCCGCCCGTATCGGTTGCGCGGGCTTGAATTTCGATCTCTGTTCCGGAAGATGCAATTGATGGCAAATAAGCAGGAAACACGGTATGTCCGGTTTGATTGGTTGCCATTAGTTGGCCATTCATCAACCATCCGCTCTCCCTGATTTGCTCGTCATCGAAAATACTTGCATCGAGGAATATTCGGCTTCCTTCCACCGCTTGGATGCCTTCCTTCGCCGGATCGATATCCATACTTGTCAGATCCAGTGAAACAACCGGCGGTGTTTCATTTCTGTCGAGGTCCAGATAGTTATATACTGTAAATCCATCGAACAGATCGCTGATAAATGCAAATCCGTTTTGTAGCGAGAGATTTTGTGCACGTCCGCTAACAACGATGGAGGTAAACAGCTGGTCGACAATAGTGGGATCATCCGATCTAAAAATATCTACGCCCGGGGTCGAAACGCCAGAAAAAGTTATCAGCAATCCTGACCCATTCGAGATCAAGCCCTGAATGGGTGGGTGCCGGCGGCTGCTGTAATCAATTGTGGAAACGCGGGGTCTGTGATATCCATTGTTTCGTAACCGTCATTCGTTCCGACATACAAAACATCATTTTCTGCGAGGATTTGCCAGCCGATGCCACTGATCGTGACCTTGTTCCCGGGAAATGGAGTTGAAGAAATCGTTGGGAACGTGGGGTCGTTCAAATCGTATATTACCAGGTTATCGTCCACTGCCGCAAATATCATATTTTTGTATGTGAGCATTCCCGATATATTGCCTTCAGTTGAAATAAGACCGATTGGGTCGAGTGAAGAAGCATCGAACATATGAATCTCGTTTGTGGTTTGCGCTCCCACCAAGACATAAAAGATCCCATCCTCATGGATAACGGATTGTGCTTCAATATGCAGGCTTCTCAGAAGGTTCGGATTTGTGGTATCCGAAATGTCCACAAAATGAATGGCCCCTGGTTCGTCGAATAGAAAGTGTCGATCGGCGGTCACTGCAGCAACCTGAGCAGATGGGCTTATTGCAACATTTAAATTAACACCGGGAAGATCCAATTCGCTTTCAAGAATTGGTAGAAGCGGATCACTGATATCGATGATCGCCAGACCGGATCTATTCGTCGCCACGTATGCATGCTCTGAATCGGTATCGATTCCAAATGGATTGTCGGATAAGGGGATGGTAGCCAACGTTCCTACCGGAAGGGAAAGTCCGTTAAGCGGGTTCTGGCCTTGCTGCAATTCCTCTCCATCGTTGATACCGTCTCCATCGGTGTCCGGATCGAGTGGGTCGGTTCCGACTGTCTCTTCAACGTCGTTCGGCAGGCCATCCAGGTCGGAGTCCGGTTCGTCCGACTCGGTCAGGAACACTGCTGGGATTTTTACGGAGCTTCCGGCCTCTGGTGATTCAAAGGCAGCCGTGCCGACTTCCAGTGTGTCAGGATCCGCGTATTCGACGACATAGAAAGTATTGGCGGCAAGTATTACACCATCAAATTTTCCTTGGCCATTCAATCGTCCGCGCCGAGTGAAGCCGGAATACACATCCGTCAGTTTGAAATAGAGCGGAGATGCTTTTATTTGTGGCATGTGCTCCCCGTTGTGTGTACTAAGAGTTCCCAGTCCGCCATTAGCACTGTTCGGTGATATTTGAACACTGATTTCTCCGCTGAGAGCAGCCATGCCACGAACAAAACCATCATAGGTGGTTTCCCATCCACTGGCTTCTAGCAGTTCCGTAAGGTCTTGGAGAGAGGTAGCAGCTTGTACTAATGTTGACTGTTCTTGATCCGTCATTCCTCCAGTGGAAAATCGATTCAAGCGGTCAATGAATGCGTCTAAATGAGCTTCGGTTAAATTGGATGGACGAGGTAGCGCTTTCAACGCAGTCGCTTCTGCGCCAGTGATTACAGCGCCACCGGGGCTCTCCGTGAACATGGCCTCATCGATTGACACCATCCATGATTCCAGGGTGTCAAGCTCCTCAACTGGTACTGCCCACCATTCTAGATCACCAGTGACGGCCATATTGAGGTCTTGGGTTCTTTCCATCAGATCGATTTGGTCTTGAAACAGCTGAATGTAGGAATCCTCGAAAAGTTGATAACCGGGGTCGGATAAATTTGTAGGAAAACCGGATGATGCCCCACCGCTTTTGCACACTGCCAGTTTGGCCAGATTTTCAGCAATGCCGTTGGACTTGAGTAGGTTTTTTACTAGTCCAATGCCTGGGATGCATCCGATGGCAGCTCCTACGGCGGCCTTCGTAGCACCTTTGGCATTACACCCGCTAGGATCGATGTCGCATCCCACAGCAAAGTCGGCCGCAGATGTAGCAACGCTGACGGCGCAACCAATACCTGGACTCAGCTTCAAGAGGTTGATTGCGGCACCTCTCATACATTGTAGGGCAGCTTGCTGCATTTGTTTCTCTTCGGTTTCACACGGACCATCGTCATCGCTCGCCCCTCCGTCATCACCCGAATTGCCATTGTTGATGCCGTGCCAGCCAGGCGCGAGAATGCCGACTCCTGGATCACTGATTAAGTGCATACCATCTTCGGAAACTGTCATGCTACCTTGAAGCTCCCAGCGGCCTGCATCGTGGTTGAAACTCCACAGTCCACTTTTGGCACCTGGTAGCAGCACTTCACCGGTCAACGGGTCGGGTAAGTTAGGAAACCGCACGGCAGCTGGAACATCAAATCGGGTTGCACCAAATGTCTGTATAGAGATTACTAGAGGCATTGCTAACTCTTGAGGCAAGGGAGCTGGTATCCTGTCAGGCGGTACAGGAATGATGGAGGCCTGGGTGAAGGTGTTACCGATGTCATCCCGGGCGGAGCCAGGGGCGATTTCCACACAGACCCCGTCCCACATGGATGGATCGATCCCTGGGAAAAGGTTGGTGAGCACACTTTTGCCCTCAGTACCAAAACCCACTTCGGTCGTCTCAGTTTCCGACAGAGTTTCAACGTCGCCCAGAGACATGAGGGGCAGGTAAATATCGAACGGATCTCCGTCCATGGAGATTTGAATCGATTGCCCCGGAAAGCTGTGGAAAGATTTTCCTACATTGGGATAAGTGAATCCGTTAGGCGTATTGTCGGCCGTTCCTCCTACGATGTGGACAAAGAATTCCGGGATGGGCATATCAACCAACTCGAATCGACCGTTACTATCGGTGGTGGCTGACGCAGCAGGAAAAGCGTTCACAAAGATGGTTACTCCTTTAATGGGTTCTTCGGTAAAGGAATCTTTAACGTATCCCCATACATTCGTTCCTGGAATACGTGTTGAAGGGAGCGTACGGAACACGGTTTGATTGATGCCGCCTGGAGTTCCGTTTCCATCTGCATCCAATGAATCGCCGCTGAGACCATGGATCAGATTACCATCCACAATGACTTTAATTTGGGTGGATGAAGGGAAGGGGTTTTTTGGAAAAAAAGTAGCAAATCGTTTGGTGCTGCTTACCTCGACAGTTCCCTCAATACGCGTCTGGTTTTGTTGCAAATAAAAGGAGTTTTCATCAATGGATTCAGGATCCATTTCCTGGTTGAACCGCAATACCGCATTTCGAGTTACATTGACCATCTCTTCACCCTCAGTGGGGGTCATTTCGAAAATACGAGCGGGTGGCAGTGAGGGATTTGTGCCATCCTGATATTCCTTGAGGTTGCTGACCGTATCCTGATCAAAATCCAAAGGCGCATCGAAAGGATTCACCGGACTGAGGAAATTTGGAAATCCCAGCTCGAACACGTCGTCGATGCCGTCTCCATCCGTATCCAGAGGGTCGCTGATCGGAATTTTTTGAACCACATAGAACGTCTTTCCGGGACTCGCAAATTCACTATCAGATAAGAAACCCGTACCGTTGATCCCGAGTTGAGCCGCCACCGCAGAATCCAGAACGTCGACCGTTTGGCCGCGCTTCAGTAAGTAATAGGATTCTGCCTCTGAAGGAAATTCCAATGCCAGGACACCGTTTTCATTTAACTCGATGGATTGGACCCGGAATTCCTGATCCTGGGCTACTATTGGCATTGAAAGGATGTAACCGATCAGGAGGAAATTTCGAAGGAAAAACTGGGAGCCAGAATAATGCATTTAATTCGGGGTTCTTTGCTACATCTATCGCAGAGAATACACATGTTAAACCGACCCTTTGATTCTGTCACTGTCTTTTATTAAAAGATCCGCATTCTCTTTTTCTTGGATCCGGCGACGCCTCCATGGAAGCGAATGGTTTTCAGGCTTTAAACAACTCTGACTCGATATCGCGGAAACCTTTAAACTCGAGCGCGTTGCCAGAAGGATCGGCGAAGAAAAGGGTACCTTGTTCACCTGGCAATCCTTTGAACCGAATGTAGGGCTCGATGATGTATTCAGTTATTACCCCTTCAAGTTTCTTGGCGAAACGCTCCCAATCGTCGAACTGCATGATGACTCCACAATGGGGAATCGGTACTCCATGATTGTCGACCGGATTGTAGAGAGCCGGGACTTTCCCTTCTGGTCCAAGATCTGGATTCAGGTGTGTAACAAACTGGTGACCGAACATGTTGAAGTCTACCCAGTTCTCTGCGCTGCGTCCTTCGGAGAATCCAAGTTTGTTTCCGTAAAAGTCACGGGTTTCAGCAATGTCGCGCACGGCAACGGCGATGTGGAAAGGAGTGAGTGCCATTGATAGAAAAAGTTTGAATATAGAAGTAAGAAGTTAAAAGAAAAATAATTGATAGGCTGTACCTATGGTAGATTTATCTTGGCTTCAATTATTTGTCCGGTCCTGGGCCTTCCTATAAAAGGAGCGGGCTTTTTGGAAGGAGTCGATTGCCGTTTTCCTGGTCTCTGGATTGGACCAAATAGCTTCCGTTTCGGCCCACCTGAGCGTGGTGTCCAATCGGGCTAACAGGTAGGATGCGTCGTCTTTGTTTGCTGGTGGTTGGCTATTCACGGTCACATAAATCGGACTGGTATGGGCAGCCATGGTATAGCCCCACCAATCCTCGGGGTCGGGTGTATCGTGACCGGCTCGTAGAGCAACCCAGCCGGATTTTTCAAAGCGAAGTGGATATTCGATTCGTGTGCGTTGTTGAAAGTCTTCGTTGCGAACTTCATAAACCACTTCTCCGTCTTGAATGATTTGGAGGTAGTTGATGGGGCGTTGAGTAAAACAGCTGCCTGTCACTTCGACGGTAAAAGGGCCATCACCTGAAAACTGCAGGTCGCCGCCGATGGGTTTTCGGTTTGCTGAAAGCGAGAGTAGGGGACCGTTGGTTACAAAGGTGTTCCCTTCGCGGATGGCATTCATTAATCCGTCGTGCGACCATTCGTCCACGCTGGCGTAGGTTCTTGCAACCGATCCAATAGGACGTGCGGCCGACATTTTATCGGTCCCTCCAATGAGAGGAAGGCGAACCCCGCAGTTAAGCATACGGTAATACAATTTTCCTGAGTCAGTGCCGGTAGGTTTTGTTTCGTAACCGGGAATGACGAGCCCTTGTCGAGTACGTCGATTGTTGTTCACGATGTCTGTGCTGGTCCACTCGAGTCCGTCGAGCAAGTTGAGCGCCCCGCCAACGGCGGATCCATGACCTGGCCAGAATAAAAAGTGGGCATGGAAGGCGAGGCCGTCTTGATCGTGCATGCGCTGCGTGACCTGCCAGTTGAGTGGTTCATTCGGTAGAGGAGTAGGTTCCGTTTTTCCTGTGCCGGTATAAACAAGGACGGGTTCGATTGGATCTTTCATCCCCATCAAGGTCATGTGCCCTTGTTCCATGTCGCGGACTTCCTGGGACACATAGACGATGCGATCCTTGGTCGAAACGGGGTTCGGCTTTCCCGTTACCAATCCTCGAGTATAAAGCGGATGTTCTGGCCCAATAAACATGAGATTGGTGTAATCCACATCTTCGATTTCCATTTGCCGAAGTGCTCCTTCCGGGGAAAGCGAGTGCACATGCGAATCGGCGTTCATCCAACCGCGAGCTTGCATGTCGATACCTTGTTTGAGCTTGAAAGTGCGGACAATCGTTTGGCCAGCCTGGCCGCTCAAATTCAGTGCAATGGTTGGCTGTTCATACTCAAATCCATGAAAGAAACGTAATGAGTAGCCGTCGATCGCACGAAGGTGAACCGTGAATGTTCCATCTTCGATCATGGCCCAGGATCGGTTGCCGCGATTTACCAAATCTGGCTCCAGAGTGGCATTGTCTACATGTCCTTCAAGCTCGCCGAGTTCCGTGTGGCCCATAGGCGGATAATACCTGTCTTGCGAATCTGTGATGCGAACCCGGTGGGGAACCGGCACCCCGGAATGGGCATTTACAACCCGAGCTTTCAGTATCACCCGTTGATCCTCGGGGATTACGGGTACCGTACCAACATCAAGCGGAACGGTTTGATTATTGGGAGCTATTCTCTGAGTTCCGTGGACTCCGGGGTGTGCTGTGCAGATAGAAAATGAGAAACTAATTTGCAGTACTAAAAATATGGCTAGGCGAGCGGATGGCATGATGTTCAAGGTAGGAGTACTGTCGGTTGATTTGCAATAGTGGTACCATTTAGGCGATGGAACGTCAACGGCTCGGGGCGTAAAGCCCCTCCTACAGTTCAGATTCCAAATCCACGGGACAGCACCGATCTTGAAAAGGTAGGGCAGCAGCGTCCCGCTGCGCCGTGTATTTTTAGGAAAGTGTGAAACGGCATTGCGGGGACGCAATAGCCCTTTTGGCCCGCGGATTTCTCTTTCCTGTATCCGTTCGTACTGTAAGATTCCTTCTCTGTGTTCTTCCCCAATCAACATCTTCGGTTTGTCTTCATCTGTACTCTTTTCGTTTCGATTTGGGGAACAATCTCGGGTTCTTCTCCCCAAATTCCCTTCATCGATCTGGCGTCGGACTATTATCGCCAGGTACTGGTTGATCGTGAAGAGGGACAATATCTTGGGCATCCGAGTACTTGCCTGCTTGACGATGGTAGAACGATTCTCACCGTTTACCCCAAAGGGCATGGTAAAGGTGGTCTTGTTTATAAACGTTCGATCGATGGTGGATTAACTTGGTCGGAGCGCTTGGCGACCCCTGAGTCCTGGGCTACTTCTCGGGAAGTTCCGACGCTTCATCGAGTGACCGATGCGGCCGGCAAAAAACGCATTATCCTGTTTTCCGGGTTGTATCCGATTCGGATGGCGGTGACTGAGGATGATGGGGAAAACTGGTCGGAGTTAAACCCGATTGGTGATTTCGGCGGCATCGTAACGATGGGTTGTTATTTTTCGATCAGGAATAAGCCCGGCCACTACACCTGCCTGTTCCACGACGATGGTCGTTTCATCCGCGAGAATAGCAAGCGGCAGGACCCTGCAGTTATGACTTTGTATAAAACGTCTTCCACCGATGGTGGCCTGACCTGGGGGCAGCCGGAAACTATTTTTAGCTCTGCCGAGATTCATCTTTGTGAACCTGGGGTGATTCGGTCGCCCGATAGCAAACAATTAGCTGTTTTGCTGCGTGAGAATCGACGGGTAAAGAACTCGCACATCATCTTCTCCAACGACGAAGGCAAGACCTGGTCCGAACCTCGGGAGTTACCGATCACGCTGACTGGGGATCGGCACACCGGGAAATATGGTCCCGATGGTCGGCTCTTTATTTCTTTCCGCGGCGTAACACCCACCAAGGGCTTTAAATTTCAGGACAGTCAGGAAGAAGCTGGAAAGATGCCGACGAATGGTGACTGGGCCGGTTGGGTCGGTACCTGGGACGATCTCGTCAACGGAACACCCGGTCAGTACGTGGTTCGCCTTATGGACAATAAGAAAGGCTACGACACCACCTATCCGGGAGTCGAAGTATTGCCCGATGGAACTTTTGTTATTGTGACCTATGGTCACTGGACTGAACATGAAGAACCGTACATTATGTGTGTGCGTTTTAAGCTAAATGAGCTTGATGCCAAGGTGAGTCATTCCACTGAAGTTCAATTGAGCTCCAATTTTAAAACCCTTAATCCATAGCGTTGTGTCTCTAATTAGTTTCTCCCGGCCGACAGCAATTATGCTTGTTAGTATTCTTTTTGGCGCTGGTCTCGCTTTTGCTCAACAAGTGCCGGATCTGAATTACAATCCGGAAATAAAAAGCCCTGCTTATGAAAAAGGAAAGGGTCCGCTGGTGGGGATTGATGAAGCGCATACCAATTTTCACACAGCAACAGGTCGGTACGCACCCTTTGCGAATCTAATCATGCGTGACGGGTATCGAGTGGCTCGGGTTAAAAAGGCTTTTTCAGATGCCGAGCTTAAGAATCTCGATATACTTGTAATCGCGAATCCCATTCACCAAAGTAACGACCGAAACTGGAAGCTTCCCACGCCGTCGGCTTATACGGAAGATGAAATTGCTGCGGTTGAAAAATGGGTGAAAGAAGGAGGGTCGTTGTTTCTTATTGCCGACCACATGCCCTTTCCCGGCGGAGCTGGAAAGTTGGCTGAAGCGTTTGGGTTTAAATTCAGCAACGGATTTGCTTATCTGGGAAATAGTCTTGGTTCTAAGCCAGATGAATACAAACCGGGTTCGGGATTGATAGATTGCGCTGTTACCCAAGGAAGAAGCAAAAGTGAACGCATAACTAAGATGGTTACTTTTACTGGTTCTGCTTTTCAAGCTCCAGAGGAAGCCATTGAGGTCCTTGTTTTCCCCAAGAAATCAGTTTCAAAAGAACCGAAGGAAGCCTGGAAGTTTGTTAGTGGTACCAAAGAGGTAGATATATCAGGCTGGTCGCAAGGGGCCATAATGAAAGTCGGAGAGGGGCGTATCGCAGTATTTGGTGAAGCCGCCTCGTTCACTGCACAGCGGGCGGGACCACAACGCCGGCCAATGGGCATGGCATCCCCAGATGCCCCACAAAATTTTCAAATGGCGCTTAATATCATGCATTGGCTAAGTGACTTGGAAGGGATGCCACAGTGATTTTCTGCTTTTTCATTTGTTCTTCGAACCGCTCGGCGATCGGTCCCTACCTGTCTGTTTTGGGTAGGGCGATTTCGCCGAAAGCGCCGATATACCTTAAATTTCACTCGTAACGTTCGAATTTGTAGTGATATCGATTGAAAGGATGAAACACTTATTATTTTTTATTTTTCCTCTAGTTATCCTTATTTTTTGGGGATGCGGAAATGCTCAACAAACGTCGGAAAACAATTGGCCACAATTTCGGGGATATCAGGCCAATGGGTTGGATTTGCGCAAACCGACGCCCACTGAATGGAATGTTGAATCCGGCCAGAATGTTTTGTGGCAAACACCGGTTTCAGGGCTTGCTCATTCTGCGCCGATTATCTGGGGAGAACGCATCTATGTAACTACAGCGGTGGGCCCTGGAGAAGCAGAGTTGAAGATCGGATTGTATGGAGATATTGCTGCGGCTGAAGATCAGGGATTACACCAATGGCGCTTGCTTGCAATCGACCGGAAAACGGGACAGGTCATTTTCGATAAGTTGGGGCATGAAGGTATTCCGAGAAGTGTACGACATACCAAAGGAACACACTGCAATTCCACGCCCGCGACGGATGGCGAACACATTGTTGCTTATTTGGGTTCCGAAGGACTCTTCTGTTTCGATATGGACGGGGATCTGGTTTGGAAAAAAGACCTGGGCTCTATGGATGCCGGTTACTTTAAGGTGAAAACCGCCCAGTGGGGATTTGCCAGTTCTCCTGTTATTCATGACGGAAAAGTGGTTGTTCAATGCGATGTACAGGAAGGGGCTTTTTTGGCGGTATTCGATTTGGAATCGGGAGAGGAAGTATGGCGTACGCCTCGAAGTGATGTGCCGACTTGGAGCACGCCGACAGTAGTTGAAGTCCAAGGACGGATGCAAATCCTGGTCAATGGCTGGCACCATACCGGTGCGTATGATTTTGAATCCGGCGACGAGATTTGGAAATTGGATGGAGGAGGGGATATTCCGGTCCCGACTCCTATCCTTGGAGATGGTATGGCCTACTTCACCAGTGCTCATGGAGTTTTTAGACCCATGCGAGGAATCCAGCTAACTGCGAAAGGAGATATCACGCCACCTACCATCGAAGACACGAACGAAGCCATTTCCTGGGTACATCATCGTAGAGGCAATTACATGCAGACACCTATTTTGATCGGTGACCATTTGTATGGCTGCGATGATCGAGGAGCATTGACCTGCTTTAATCCAATTGACGGCGAGATTCTGTTCAGTGAGCGGCTAAAGGATAATGGCTTCACCGCGTCTCCCGTGTCTGATGGAAATCATATTTATGTTACCAGCGAATTTGGAAAAGTCTGGGTGTTGAAGGTGGGAGATGCTTACGATGAAATCTCCATCAATGATCTGGGTGACAATTGCCTGGCGACACCCGCTATCGCACAAGGAACATTATATTTCAGAACTCAGCACTCCCTGCTTGCCATTGGTGAATGACGGAAGAGTCAAAAACGACCGGCATTACTTTCAAACGGTCTGTCGTGATGTTGGCTTGGTCATATCCGGTGAATGCATTTTTATTCTACCGTTTGTTCTAACCCGTATTTTTAGACCCACCTTTCTCGATGTGTTTGAGTTAACCAATCTGCAGCTAGGCTCGGCCTTTGCCGTTATCGGGGTTGTTGCCATGTTGTCATATTTGCCGCCATGGGACTTATAGCCACTTTGAGTTTCCGGAAAGTTTCCAAAGTTCTCAATTGAATCAGGACTGATTTTCAATCTTCCTTGCAGAGCTAATACACTGACTGAACTATCAAGCTCAACCATTACTCATGACTATGATGAATTCTTATGTTCCAAAAATAGTGAGGCTAGGTCTCCTGCTCGCCGTTGTCGGTCTATCTGGAAATGCGATAGGTGCTAATTTTCAATTCGGGAAAGGTGACCATATAAGTATTGTCGGCAATTCCCTGGCTGAACGCATGCAGCACGACGGGTGGATGGAAACACTGCTTCACAGTGAGTTTGCGGACCATGAACTCGTGTTTCGTAATATGGCCTTTCCTGGCGATACGATTAAAAAGCGTCCTCGCAGCAAGGGATTTACTCCGGAGGAAGAATACCTTAAATTGTGCGAAACGGATGTACTGTTCATCCTGTTCGGATACAATGAGTCGTTTGCTGGAAACGATGGGCTGGCAGCGTTTGAAAAGGACCTCACTGAAGCGATCGATCGGTATCGCAATCTCAAGCCCAATGGCCGATCTGAACCTCGTCTGGTGTTGTTTTCGCCCATTGCGCATGAGGATTTAGAAGATCGTAATTTACCTGACGGGAAGGAGAACAACCGTCGACTCTCATTGTATTCCAAATCCATCGAGAAAGTCGCGACACTAAAGAATGTGGTTTATATCGATCTATTTTCAGCTTCTGAGGAATTGTATAAGAAAACCGATGAAGCGCTTACCATTAACGGAATCCATCTGACCGAAGAGGGTAACCGGCTTGTTGCGGAGGTCATTGTCAAGGAGCTGACGGGAAAGAACGTAAATGCAAATGCGGATTTGGAAACACTGCGTGAGTCCGTTCTGGATAAGAGCCATCACTGGTTTAACCGCTATCGTGCCACCGATGGCAACGACGTTTGGGGCGGAAGGTCAACCCTCACCTTTGTGAACAATCAGACTAATCGTGAGGTTCTTCAAAATGAATTGGTCATGTTTGATGTAATGACAGCAAACCGGGACAAGCAGATTTGGGCACGAGCCAAAGGTCATGATATTAAGGTAGACGATAGCAACGTCCCTTCTCCTGTGAGCGTTATCTCCAACGTGGGTGGCGGGAGCAAAAGTTCCAATGCCGCAAAAGAAGGTTCTTTGGGATACCTCAGCGGGGCAGAAGGCCTGGAGAAACTTACGGTTCCTGATGGTTTTGAAGTGAATCTTTTTGCGGATGAAAAGATGTTTCCAGAGTTGGTGAATCCTGTGCAAATGGCGGTCGATCCCAGAGGAAGACTCTGGGCTGCCGTTTGGAAAAATTATCCGAAGTGGGAGCCACTTACCTCCATGGACGACGCTTTGCTCATATTTCCCGACGAGGATGGTGATGGAGTCGCCGATAAGGCGATTACTTTTGCGAAGGTACAGAATCCAACCGGGTTTGAATTTTGGAACGGAGGTGTGCTCGTTGCCTCGCAACCGGATATTCTGTTTCTGAAAGATACCGATGGAGACGACGTGGCGGATGTCCGCATCGTTATGCTGCACGGTATCGGTTCTGCAGATACTCACCACGCGGCGAATGCATTTGTTTTTGGACCGGACGGGGGGCTCTATTGGCAGAGCGGTATTTTCCTGGTGAACAATATTGAGAACCCTTACGGGAATGCGTTGTATACTGGCGAGGCCGGTATGTTTCGTTTTGATCCTCGTCGATTCACGGTCAATTTCCATGCTCCCAACCGTCCAAATCCGCATGGCATCAGTTTCGATTATTGGGGCTACCATTATGCAACGGATGGCACGGGCGGTCGGGCATTTCAGGTTGTTCCTGACGTGCAGGGTTTCAAAATGCAGCAACTATTGACTAATACTGTTCGGCCCGTTCCGGCAAGTGGCATTCTTTCGAGCACGCATTTTCCAGAGGATATGCAAAACGATTTTTTAATATGCAATGCTATCGGATTTCTCGGGATCAAACGCTACAATCTGGATCGTATCGGTGCCACGGTTACTACGATTCAAGGAAAACGTGACAAGGCTAAGGAAGTTACCTTGATGCTTAACCACGGCGAGGTTTGGGGAAACGAAGCGGAAGACCTGCTTGTTAGTTCCGATAAAAATTTCCGTCCTTCCGATATTGAGTTTGGCGCTGATGGCGCGCTCTATATTGCGGACTGGCACAACGTTATAATCGGGCATATGCAGCACAATGTGCGCGACCCCAATCGCGACCATGAACGGGGTCGCATTTACCGCATGACTGTCAAGGACCGTCCATTACAGGAGCCGGTTGATATTGTGGGAGCCTCTTTGGAGCAACTGATGCAAAACCTTGAACATCCCGTCAATGGAATCCGCTACCGCACGCGCATAGAACTCAGTTCCCGCAATTCTGAAGCGGTCGTGGCAGCTTGCAAACAATGGATGAAGAAATTTGATCCAACCAAAGGGGAAGATGCTCACCATTTGCTGGAGGCACTTTGGTTGCACCAGCGCCACGATGTTCGCGATCATTCATTGCTGACGAGCTTACTCCAATCGCCCGAAGCACACGCTCGCAATGCGGCCAAGACGGTTTATCACTTTTGGTACCATATGAGCCCGACCGGAAGTATGCAGGCGGTCGTCGTTGAAAATCCAGAGGCGGTTATGCAGAAATCCGGTATTATTTCGGAGACGGATTCATTACTCAGAATCCGCATCGCAACAGTGGTCGAAAAGATGCAATACGACTTTACGGAATTTAGCGTAAAAGCGGGGAAAAAGATCGAGCTAACATTCTCCAACCCTGATTTTATGCCTCATAATATCGTTTTTGTTGAGCCTGAATCCGCGGATGCTATTGCGACTGCCGCACTCGATTTGGGTACCGAAAGTTTCGCCAGGAACTTTGTACCTGAGGATGACCGGATTATTATCGCCAGCGGGTTGGTTAATTACGGTGAGGAGGAAACCCTCGTTTTTTCCGCGCCCAAGAAACGAGGAACTTATGAGTTTGTTTGTACCTTTCCTGGTCACCATTTGCTCATGCGAGGCATCATGGTTGTTACTAAATAGTTTGGATCCTCTACTTGTTTATTCGGATCGCCTGAGTTTTCGTTTTCTGAATATTCGTGAGAAAAGAGTGAGCAAAATCGCTCCGGCGATGCATCCAAGAACGAAGGAGATAAGAAAATATTTTTTACCTGGTCGAGGTAACATTTCTTTCACGTTTTCTTTGAGCTTATGGGAAAATCGATGGGACAAGTCTGGTAATAACCAATCCGCCAGGATTTCGGCATCCTTGTCCGTGATGCTCATATTGGGCATGAGACTTTCTTTCTGATCAAAGCGTGGTTCCTTTAAACGGTGAATTAGCCATTGCCTGACTTTTACTTTTCCTGAGGCGTTACGAATAGTGTTTCTTGACTGCGATTGGCTTATGAACGGTTCGATTGTGAGTTGATCCACTTTGTCTAATTGTTCGGCATACTCCTTCGATCCGAGTCGTTTCAATAGATGATTTCCTAGTTCAAATCGGTTTATCGCCGGACCAGTTATTCCAATCCCTTTCCCATCAATGATGTGGCATCCCATGCATGAATATTTATTTAAAAGGGACACTAGTACCATGTAACACATAAAGTTTCGTATAGACAGGCTTCTGAGATTGCGCCATGTTTGAGTCATG
>JAQBYJ010000026.1 GCA_027622555.1 Verrucomicrobiota bacterium | reverse complement strand
CCAACGAAAAAGCCCGAATCAAACTGACTCGCCTTTATCCGAATTTATAGATGGTACAGGGTACTAGATCCCGGTCATTAATAATATGATTGTGCTCCTTTTCCGGTGCATAATTTATTCGCATGACGGGAGAGTTGCCTTCAGAATCTGGAAACAGGGGTAGAAAGAAAAGTCCGTCTGGACCGTAAGCGAGTCCAACGGGCATTTGTTTCCTTTTACCTCGGTAATTGAGGAGTGTTGATGGAGGTCGGCTTACTTTTCCGTTTTTAACATCTACTCCCAAGGCTACAATAGACTTGGCACCAAAATCGCTTTTGCCAGGCGCGCTCAGGGGGGAACCCGACAAGGTTATCATAAATGATTCTCCCCAGTGATCTGGGAAACCAAGTGATTTCGCCAGCAATGGATTGTAATCCATCTGGACGGGAGATACTGACCTCCGCCATAGGTAAAGTGAATTCGTGGATAAACTTTCATCGGAACCATCATAGAGAAAGTCGTCTCCGGCTTGAACCTGGACGAATCTGTCCGCGCTCGGGCCGTTGTCGTTCACAAACACCTTATTCCCGACCAGTTTGATAGAAAATGGATTTCTCAATCCACTCGCCCAAATATAATTTCGAATGTTGTTGGGATCCGAATCGACCGCATAAGGATTTCCAGATGCAGGCAATCCGTCCAAATTCATGCGGAGGATTTTTCCGTTTGCCGAGTCCAGGTCTCTTGCGCTTGAAGCTACTTCGCCGTCTCCAATACAAAGGTACAGAAAATCATGATCTATCGCAATGGGCCCGATTTGATGGGATACTGATGACAAGAAATTCTTCAAAACTGGAAGCAGCTCCACTCGCGACGATGGTTCGATGCTGAAAATTTGGGGATCGGATTGAAACCTCGAAAGTCCGTTTCTGTAATACCCCAACTCATCCTGATAGGCGTAGGATACAAACACATACCCGTTGACTGGTTCGAGGCATAGTCCAGCCATTCCAATTTCACCTTCCTCGTTTGGAAGCTCTGCTGTAGGTTCCAGTTTGAAAAAGTTCTCTGCAAAGGTGTAGACCGAACGATTTCTGGTGACGACCCTAACGCGTCCCCGGATTTCTGTTACAAAATACAGCGGCGAATTCGGTGTGTCTCCGGGGTTGGGAACAACGGCGATTGATGTGGGAAATTTAAATCCTTGAGCATCGACATCCAGTCGAAACCCTTTGGCCACTTCATAATCATTCCTCCAATCGGCGTGTATAGCCATAGTTGTGGCAACTTGCCAGATGGCTAGTATCAGGATTCTCTTGTGCATTTTGAAAAGTGCGAATCGATTAGGTCAACTTTGGTTGGAGGTCAATGTTCTGTTACCAGCTGACTGATAGAATTATCGAGGCGGATTAATTTGATTCTAATCGTGAATAAGGGGTTGAATGAACTGAATGAAAAAAGTTGCCTGTAATAAACACGCATTGCACGCTGGTTGATCAGTATGCATAATTATTTCTCCTTCCTCTTTCTCAGACCCCTCGCCCTTATGTTTCTCCTAGGTATCTGGGTATCCTGTCTCAACGCAGCGGAATCCATTCAAGCCTATGTGGGCGCGAAGTTGATACCCATCGAGGGTAAACCGATTGCCGTTGGAGTCTTGCTTGTTCAAGATGGCAAAATTGTTGCGATTGGTACTGCTGGAGAGGTCGATATACCGGATGGGGCAGTGGTTCACAATGTTACTGGTAAAGTCATAATGCCGGGCTTGATCTGCACTCACAGTCACATCGGGCAGGGGAGTGGCGGCGATGCGTCAGCTCCTATTCAACCGGAAGTTCGTGTTTACGATTCTATAAATGTGCGCGACTCCAGAATCGAGAAAGCGAGAGCCGGCGGGATTACGACGGTGAATATCATGCCCGGTTCAGGCCACTTATTAAGTGGGCAGACGGTTTATTTGAAATTACGGGACGGAAACAAAGTCGAAGATTTATTCATCTATAACGAGGATGGTTCAATCGCCGGAGGGATAAAGATGGCGAATGGCACCAATTCACGGCGCGATCCACCTTTCCCGGGAACAAGATCCAAATCCGCCGCTTTGGTGCGCGAACAATATATCAAGGCGCAGGAGTATCAAGCCAAGCTGAAGGCTGCGGCGGATGACCCTGAAAAGGATCCTCCCGATCGCGATCTGGGTTTGGATGCATTGGTCGAAGTGCTTGAAGGGAAACGGGTCGTTCATCACCACACTCATCGGCACGACGATATTATTACCGTCCTGCGTTTGAAAGAGGAGTTTGGTTTTCGACTTGTTTTACAACATGTCAGTGAAGCCTGGAAAGTTGCTGATGAAATCGCTGCGGCCAATGTGCCTTGTTCGATCATCTATCTGGATAGTCCTGGAGGAAAGTTGGAAGCGCGGGATATCGATTGGAGAAATGGAGCGGAGCTGGAAAAGCGAGGCGTGCTCACCGGTTTTCACACCGACGATGGTGTTACCGATTCTCGGTGGTTTTTGCGATCTGCCGCTTTTGCCGTCCGGGCGGGAATGTCACGAGAGGGAGCGCTGTATGGAATGACTATGGCTGGTGCGGTCATGCTCGATATGGGAGATCGAACGGGATCACTCACCGTTGGAAAGGATGCGGACTTTATCATTCTCTCTGGGGATCCGCTTAGTGTTTACACCCGGATCGAAGAAACCTGGGTTGAAGGAAAAAAGGTTTTTGACCTGGATGAGCCGCAGGACCGGCTTTGGGCCAACGGCGGTTACGGAGCCGGCACACCTAGAACCCTGCAACTATGTTGCTATGAACATTTGGAGGATTAGTCGATGAATCGAATTACATTTTTAAGGATATTTTCAATTGGGGCATTGTTAGGAAACAGTGTTCTCTCCGCAGAATTGGCCGTAAAGGCAGAAACCATTTACACGATGGATGGAGAGGCCATTTCCAATGGTGTAATCTTGATCGACGAAGGTAAGTTTCTCGAGGTCGGTTCTGCTGCAGATGTCAATATCCCGAATGGTTGGCCAACCATTGAGGCCGTCGTTGTAACCCCGGGTTTGATTGATGCCCATACAACTGTCGGACTTTCAGGAATGCTTAACCAGGCTCACGATCAGGAACAGGTGGAGAAGTCTTCGCCCATTCAACCGGAGCTTCGTGCAATCGACGCCTACAATGGTCGCGACGAACTTGTTGACTGGATACGAAACCTCGGTGTTACCACCGTTCATACCGGGCATGGACCAGGATCGTTGATCTCCGGTCAAACGATGATACTCAAAACGGTGCAACAGAATATCAGCGGTAACGTCATCAAACCGTTTGCCATGATCACCGGATCTCTGGGAGAAGACGGTATCAACCGGGATGAAAAAAAGTCTCCTGGGACTCGTGCAAAGACCATCGCCTTGCTTCGGGCCGAGCTTATCAAGACGGGAGAATATCTCAAGAAACTGGACTCGGCTGAAGAAGGCAAGGAACCCGCGCGTGATCTTCGATTGGAAGCACTGGGCGAAGTCCTTCAGGGAAATATCCCTCTGCTGATTACGGCGCATAGACATCAGGACATTGGCGCCGCACTGCGCCTGGCCAGGGAATTTGGATTTCGATTGATTCTGGACGGTGCCAGCGAAGCGCACCTCATTATTGACGATATTAAAGAGGCAGGCGTTCCGGTAATCGTTCATCCTACGATGATGCGGGCAGGAGGTGACTCCGAAAACATGACCATGGAAATGGCTGCCATTCTCGATCGCGAAGGTATACCCTTCGCCTTGCAAAGTGGTTTCGAATCCTACGTTCCAAAAACGCGGGTTGTATTATTCGAAGCAGCCATGGCTTCCTCCTACGGACTACCGTTTGAAGCTGCCTTAAGCTCCATTACGATCAGCGCTGCAGAGATCCTCGAGATTGACGATCGTGTTGGCTCCATCTCCGTGGGCAAGGACGCGGATCTCGCCTTGTTTGATGGCGATCCATTTGAGTACACCACCCATTGCACCGGAGTGGTTATTAATGGGATAATAGTTAAAAACACCCCGCAGTAAATCAGCGCGCCCTGAGCTGAATTGTTCGGTATCGATTTGTGCAGGAATAATGAACATAGCATATGTACAGGCAACCTACGCCGTTTAATCTTGCTGAGCTAAAAATCTCAAATATTTTCGCGATAAAATAGTCAGCTGTATTTTCCCTTTTTTCTACCATGCAAATTAGTATTCGGACTTTTCCGGTAATAATAATTCTAGCATTGATTCTATATAGTCCGTCAGGAGTCAGAGCTGAGCAATATGGAGAATTTACCTACAGTTTGGTTGCTGGAAATGTTACGATTCTGGATTTTAACGAAGAAATATCCGGACCGATTGTTATCCCCGAAAGCATCAACGGTTATCCGGTTTCCGCTATCGGAGATTTTGCCTTCGATAATTGTCGTTTAACCTTACTCACCATTCCGGATAGCGTAATTACCATTGGTGAAGGTGCTTTCCGAAACAGTCGTTTATCTTCTCCAAGAGCGAGACATAACTCATTCAGTATCCTCCAGGAAAACTACCTGAAGACTATCAGATTCCCGAAACTGTCACTCGCATTAGACAAGCGGCATTCAGGTTTTCCCAATTAACAACAGTTCAATTTCCTCTCGGCCTAAGTGAGATCGAGGATTACGCATTTTCTGGATGCTCTAAACTCACGTCTATAAGCCTTCCAGATACATTGACCATTCTCGGAGAAGGTATTTTTCGGGACTGTTTCGAATTAATGAACCTATCGATCCCGGAAGGAATAAAAAATCTGGGAGATGAAGTCTTTTACAACTGCTGGAAACTAAGCGCAATTACTATCCCTGAATCAGTCGAACGTATCGGTCGGGAGGCGTTTCGTGAGTGCAGGGAACTTACGAGTGTGGTAGTTCCGAACCTCGTTAATTTCATTGGAGATGGTGCCTTTAGCTTTTGCTTGAATCTCGAACAAGTGGATTTACCTGACCGCCTGGACTATCTTGGTCGACAGGTGTTTATGGAGTGCCAGGAATTGGCCACTGTATCGTTACCAGGGATTCTCAAAACAATCCAGGAAGAGACGTTTAAAGGTTGCCGAAATTTACTAGCCCTCGATATTCCAGCGACTGTTACTGAGATAGGGAAAGCCGCTTTTTTGGGTTGCCATTCGCTTCAATCGATAAACATTCCCCAAGGCGTAACGGTGATACGTGCAAGCACTTTTGGGGGATGCATCGGAATCGCAGAATTGAGTTACACCCAAACATCTCTAGAATTGAAGCCTCTGCTTTTTCGGGATGTTCAGCGTTGGAATTCATTGAATTACCAGACCATTTATCATACTTGGGCGAAGGAGCTTTTAAAGGATGTGAAAGTCTACAAACCTTGGAGATTCCTAGCCGGATAACATCCATTCTTGCCTCTACTTTTGAGGGCTGCTCTGGATTTACTGCCTTTGAGGTCCCGGAACAAATCACTTCCATAGGAGCTGCGGCTTTTGAAAATTGTGTCAACTTTACTTCAATTTCAATTCCCGATTCGGTGAAGGAATTGGGTGGCTACGTTTTCAATGGTTGTTACAATTTGGAACGCGTCTCTTTATCCGGCAGCCTGACATCGATAGGATTATACACTTTCGCAAGATGCACTAACCTCACAAAAATGATAATTCCGGAGGGGGTAACGAGCCTTGGTGGTTGGGCATTCTTTAATTGTGGAAACTTGTCTGCCATAGATCTTCCTGACAAATTGGAATCCATAGATATTCGCGCGTTTTGGAACTGTTTTAGTCTGACTGGATTTAAGATACCCCCTAATGTGTCTTCTATCGGTGAACATGTTTTTGAAAATTGCCCGGGCTTGGAACGTATTTACTTTTTTGGTGACGCTCCTCAGTTGGGAAGCCAAGCATTTAATCAGGTAAGTCCATCGGCTAAGATATATTATTTTGAAGGAAAGACAGGTTTTACGGAGCCCAATTGGGGAGGGTTGCCGACCCAAAGTATTCAACAACCATCCGCTGCAACTTTTTGGTTAATTGACCAAAATCTACACCATGAATCCGAACTCGTTAACGACCCACTGAATACAGGACTGCCGTTGTTGGCTTACTACGCGCTGGATCTACCTTTGGGTCAGTACCGTTCCCCGGAACCGATTGTGATAAGCGATCAGGCGGCTTATGTTTTCTTCGGCGGACGTGAAGACGTCACTTACTTCGTCGAAATCAGCAAAGACCTCGTCAATTGGACTTCAGACGGCGTGGTAATGACGGATCCCGACGTTGAAGGCTACCGGACCGCCAGTTTGAATCTAATCGACGGCCGTTGCTTCGTACGGTTTCGCTTTGTGCAGAATTCTTAGCAGCTATTTTCCTTTTCAGGGATGGGGGAGTTTGTTGGAGTGCTGGTTTGGGGATGGAGGTCCGTCCTGTCTGCTTATGCTACTAGTTTCTTATTTTCTTAGAGTTGGTTTATTTTTTGCCGGTGGCTGCTGCCTATTGATGCAGGTCGGTTGTTCTTCAAAGAAGGTGGAGGAGCCATTGATTTTAAAGACGGATTCCGAGTTGGCTGAACTTTTCCCGGAATCGTTCAGGCCCAATGATTTAGCGTGGGCGAGTCCGAAGGTGTGTGCTGAGTGTCATACGGCAACGCATGATGATTGGTTGAAAAGTCACCATGCCATCGCGAATCGCTTGATTGACCCGGAAATCGATGCAGCCGCGTTTTCGGTTTCGCCGGTTAAGGATGAAGCTGGGTTCGAGTACGATTTAACCGCCGAAGGCGATGTGTTCACCATTGCTCAGAAAAATGCGCCATCGACTATGCCTGAAGGGCACGACTCTCCGGTAATCGGTGTCATTGGTGAAACACCGATTCGGCAATACCTTGTTCCGACTTCGAAAGGACGTTTGCAGACCCAGGCCCTGACTTGGGATCCGAGCAAGAAGGAATGGTTTAATGTATTCGGAGATGAGGATCGTCGACCGACAGAGTGGGGGCACTGGTCACAGCAGGGTATGAATTGGAATACGAATTGTGCCTATTGTCACATGACCGATTTTGAGAAAAATTACGATATGCATAAAAACGAGTACAAGAGTACTTGGCTGATGCAAACCGTGAGTTGCGTTCAATGTCATTCCGGAATGGAAGAGCATGTTAAAGCCGCCCGATCGGGAAACTATGTGACACCTGCAACACCGGCTAATTTACAGATAAGCATGGAAAATTGTGCTACCTGCCATGCGCGCCGAGAGGAATTGACCGCGAATGGATTTCATGCGGGCGAACGTTTCTTTAATCATTATCGTCTTACATTGCCGGATGCGCCTGGAGCATACTTCCCCGATGGCCAAGCGTTGGAGGAAGATTATGTCTACGCGTCTTTTATGATGAGTCGGATGGGGCATAAAGGAATCACCTGCATGGATTGCCATAATGCTCATTCGGGCGAGCCGATTTTGCCGGTTCAAAACAATGCCTTGTGTATGCGTTGTCACGCTACCGGGGCGAATGAGTCCATATTAATCGATCCGATTGCTCATTCTCACCACAAGGAAGGGAGCGCGGGAAACAGCTGCATTGAGTGTCATATGCCGGAGCGGGTTTATATGGGTAGAGATTCGAGAAGAGATCACGGGTTTTCCAGTCCGGATCCTCAGCTCACGATCGATTTTGGTGTGCCCAACACCTGTAGTACCTGTCACTCAGATCAGACAACCGAGTGGGCGTTGGAGCATGTAAACAATTGGTATGGTGATTCTACAAGGCGTAGCCACGTTCAGAACCGGGCAAAAACTCTCACGGAAGCTCATCAAGGTTTGCCAGATAGTCTGGCTGCAGTGAAGTCGATTTTGGCCGCTGAAGAAAATGTATACTGGAAAACTACCTGGATGCGTCTGCTTGCTCAAAATGCGCAAGATGAATCGGTGGTTGAATTGGCTCAGGAAAATTTTAAACACGAGTCTCCGATGTTGAGAGAAGCATCGTTAACTGTGTTGTCCCAGCGTCAGGAGCAATTGGAGACTTTGCAGGCCGCGCTTAAGGATGAGGCACTCCTTGTCAGAAATCGGGCTGCCGAGGCTTTGATGTCTCAATTCGATCCAACTGTTCCGGCATTTCAGGAATGGGAAGCCTACGCAGAAATGAATGCGGACCGTCCGGGTGGGTCGCTACGTCGAGCAGAACTTGCGTTGGTCCAGGGAGATTTTCCTCTGGCCAAAAAACTTACCCTGCAGGCTGTTTCCTTCGATAAGGAAAATCCTTATTTGTACTACGACGCTGCTATCCTGCTTTCCCGTGCAGGTGACATCAGGGGAGCACTGAGTATTTTAGCTGAAGCCCGGAAGATTGGTCCTGAGATCGCTTTGCTCGCCTACTCCGAGGGGTTACTCCTGGCGGAAAGTGGTGATTACTCAGGTGCGGAAAAGGCGTTCGTTCAGGCTGTGGGTCTCGATCCGAACCAGGCCCGCTGGTGGTATAACCTCGCCATGATCTATGCCTATATGCAGGAACCTCAAAAAGCGATGGGCTGCATTAGCCGAGCCATCGAATTAGAGCCTTCCAACACGGACTTTCTCATTTACCAACAGCAGCTCGGTGCTCAGTTACAACGGTAAACAAGGATTTTGGCCGGATGAGAACAAGAGGTTTCAAATAATGAACTACAATGTTTGGATTCATTTTACAGAGTTAATTTTTCGGCCAGACGCCTGCTCTCATCCTCGGGTCCACATGCCGACTTATCCTTCGCTCCCGCCTCAGTCATGCACCGATGTGCATTCCTTCGCCTCTCGGTCATCAAGATCAACATCTGAATCTCGCCAAAAACCATGTTTAAATGTATCGTTGCCGCTAAGATAAAAATGGATATTTCGAATAGTTATGACTGATAAACCGCTTGAAGGAAAAGTCGCCATAGTAACGGGATCAGGAAAAGGCATTGGTCGTGCGATTGTTAAGGGTTATGCGGCAGCAGGTGCCCGGGTTTGTGTAACGGCTAGAACAGCAGCTCAGATAGATGCTGTCGCCTTTGAAATTAACCAGGCCGGCGGAGAGGCGATTTCGATTGTCTGCGACATTACCGATCCTGCCGCGGTTAAGCGCATGGTGGATCTAACAGCTGAAACCTTTGGCGGTTTGGACCTGGTTTTCATGAATGCAGGGGGATGTCTTGAGAGTAATTCAATTATGGAGGCTGATCCACAAATATGGAGAGACACCATTGAAGTGAATTTAAACAGTGCTTTTTACACGGCCCAAGCGGTCATTCCTCATCTAAAGGTTCGAGGGGAAGGCAAGATTATTATCATGGGGTCAGGAACCGGACATAAGGGGCACAATCGAATCGCCGCCTACTGCGCTGCCAAAGCCGGACTCTGGCATTTTACCCGCATGCTTGCTGAAGAACTTATCACCTTTAACATAACCGTGAACGAACTTATCCCGGGTATCGTTCACACGAAACTGGCCGAAGGCCAAGAGCCAGAGCGCAAGTTGTTGGATTCTCTTGGGGGTGCCCACGAATATCAGAAGCTTCCCGAGGATGTGGTCCCCCTGGCTTTGCATATGGCAACTGCGCCGAAGTATGGGCCGACCGCTCAATCGTATAGTCTGACTCGAAGATGGTTGTAGGAAGTTTCAGTGAGATGAGCTGTGTCAGTGTTCAGGTGTCTGGAAGAGAAATTTCAAAAAACTGTATTTCGAAGTGAAAGTTTTTTTAGTCATAGTTGGAATTGTGGCGGCCGCCTTTTGTGTGATGGTGGCGTATTTGTATGTGAACCAACGAAAGATTCTTTATTTTCCGCAAGGTCTGGATCGTGATTGGGACCACGTAAAGGAGAACACCGCGTTTGAGTACGAACTGAACCGTGATGGAAATGTTCTTCGCGGTTGGCTGATTAATCCGCACAACAAAAAACTCCTCATATACTACGGAGGCAATGCGGATGAAGCGTCTCAAAATATTGGGCAATTCAAAATGCTTCCATCTGTTGCGACCTTGCTGATGAATTATAGGGGATATGGTGATAGCGACGGTGCGCCGACTGAGAAGAGTATCGTCGAGGATGCCCTGGCAATTTTTGACAGTGTTGAAGATCGTTTCGATTCGATTGTTTTGATAGGGCGAAGCCTTGGGAGCGGAGTGGCCGTTCAGGTCGCCGGTCAGCGAAATGTGGATCGTTTAATTTTAATCACTCCCTACGATAGCATTGCAGCCGTAGGGCAGGGGATCTATCCGTGGGCACCCATAGCTTTGTTGATCAAGGATCGCTTCGATTCTTTGAAGGCTGCAAAGGATGTTTCAAAACCAGCACTTTTTCTTATAGCAGAAAACGATACCATAATTCCGCAACATCATTCCCGAAAACTGGCTGACAATTGGCAGGGTGAAGTTGAGTGGGTTCTTATTAAGGAAGCTGCCCATAATTCAATTATCGAGTACCCTTCATACTGGGAGACGGTGAGATCGTATTTATCCTTTGAGTAAATGTCAGGTTCTGGTTGTTATTTCTGTTCTCCATAAGCAAGTTTAGTTCTTCAACAACCCCGACCTGTTTTTTAATAAAACCACTTTAATGAGCGATCGACCCAATAATTTTCTATTCATATTCTCCGACCAGCATAACAAGGACTTTGTTGGCAGGAAAAACCCCGTGTTTCAAACGCCTAATCTGGATGCCCTGGCCGCCCGAGGAACCGCCTTTGATAGAGCGTATACGAATTGTCCGATTTGTGTTCCTGAGCGGGCGAGTTTGGCCACGGGTCGCTTTGTGCACCAAATTGGAAACTGGGACAATGCACATCCGTATCACGGGGAAAACGAAAGCTGGCACCATGTTTTACGAAAGAACGATGTTGATGTAACCGTTATCGGGAAGCTGCATTTCCGCTGCGCCGAAGATGACAATGGGTTTACCGAAGAGATCGATACCTTGTATGTTTATGAAGGCGGTGATTTGCATGGATGTATTCGCGATGAACGAGCGGAAGTTCGAGATAAGCGAAATGAAATTAAAGGTGCCGGATCGGGAACATCCACTTACCTGGAGTATGATGCCCGGATCGCCACGCAAGCGATAGATTGGTTGAAGAGTCGGGTTGCCGCACAAAATGGAAAACCTTGGGTTCTTTGGGTTTCGTTTGTTTGTCCACATCCCCCTTACATCGCTCCGCCCAAATGGTTTGATTATTACGCCGATAAAGAGCTGCCTCGTCCGCCACAGATGAAGCAGGAAGATTGGAACGGTCATCCCGCATTGAAAGTTCTGCGACATTTGCATGGTCAAGAAGAGCCGTTCACTGAGGAGCAAATCATGAATATGAATCGCGCCTATACAGCCAGTATTTCCAATCTGGATGAAAATATTGGAAAAGTGCTGAACGCGATATCCGAGCTGGGATTGGAGGATAGCACCAATATTGTTTATTCCACGGATCATGGCGAAAGCAGAGGGTCGCGTGGCCTGTTTGGGAAATTCACCATGTACGAAGAGTCGGCCGGGATTCCGTTCCTTGCCGCGGGTCCTGACTATCCGAAAGGCCAGGTTTCCAATATTCCTGTCTCCCTCGTGGACCTGTATCCGACCTTCGTTAAAAACTTCGGGATTGAGCGAGATCCCGAAGACGGTCGACCCGGAAAAGCTTTGCCTGATTTGTTGGCTGAGTCTCCGGAACAAAGATATGTTTTTAGCGAGTATCATGCCCTGCATTTTCATCATGGCATCTTTATGATCTGCGATGGCCGGTATAAATATATTCATTATCACAACGACCCGCCAGAGTTGTACGACCTCAAAACAGATCCACTGGAAAACTGCGATTTGCATAATCACTCTGACTACTCAGAGGTGGAAAAGCGCATGAAAACGAAGTTACATGAAATCCTGGATCCTGCGTTGGTAGATCAGGAAGCCAAGGCTTCGCAAGCCGCCCTCATTGAAGCCAATGGCGGTATCGAAGCGGTATTGAAACGTGGTCATTTTAATAATTCTCCAACCCCTGGTGAAAAAGCAAATTTCACCAGTCACTAGTTTTTGTATCCACCTTCCACTCTCTAACTCAAACTTCCGAAAATGTTTAAAAGGTTTTTTTCACCTCTAAAACGATCGATCTTTCTGTTTCTAATTATTACCAGTCTTCTCGACGCCTCGGAGACCTGGCAGTTGGTAGAGACCCAGGGCGAGCTTCATCAGAGGCATGAAGCGGCGTTTGTGGAATACGAAGGAAAGTTTTATCTCTCCGGTGGTAGGAAGATCCAGCCGGTTGATATTCTCGATCCGGAAACAAATACCTGGACGCATGGCTCCGCACCGCCTGTTGAGATTCATCATTTTCAACCCGTGTATTATAAAGGTCTGATATATTTTATCGGTGCCATGACAGGCCCGTATCCCAATGAAGTTGGGCTGCCCAATATCTATACCTACAATCCTAAGACCGACACGTGGGCGAAAGGAGATCCCATTCCCGCCGATCGTATTCGCGGGTCTGCTGGGGTCGTTATTTACAATGATAAATTTTACATCGTTGCGGGTATCCAGAATGGGCACTCGGACGGTTGGGTGAACTGGGTTGATGAATACGATCCAAATACTGGAAAATGGAGAAAGCTGCCCGACGCCCCGAGAGCCCGTGACCATTTCCAGGCTGCAGTGGTGGGCGATAAACTGTACGCTTTGGCTGGCAGAAGAAGTTCCCACAGTACGGGACAGGTGTTTGAACTGACCATCAAGGAGGTAGATGTATTCGATCTAAAAACAGAAATCTGGAGTACGCTTCCCTCACCTCAGCTGGATTTGCCGACTCCTCGGGCGGGAAATTCTGTGTTTGTTTACGAAAGCATGCTGATGGTAGTTGGCGGGGAAACCGAGAGGAAATCACCGGCTCACAACGAGGTGGAAGTGTTCGATGCCAAATCGCAGAAATGGATCGTCTGGCCAGTTCTTGCCACGGGTCGGCATGGAACAGGAATCGGGAAGTATCAGGATTACATTTACACCTGTTCCGGGAGTGGAGCTCGTGGCGGTGGACCCGAGCTGTTGAGCACCGAGCGGTTCAATATCAAGGCGCATTACGACGCTTGCTGCGGGGTGCGTTAACGTCCCGGGATGCGGTATGGCGTAGGTGCTGTTTTATAAATATTTATGCTGGTCGTTGCTCTTATTCAATAACGGCCATCCGTCTTTTGGAGGAAGATTATTTCATTATTATGCGGTTTACCTCTAAGGTCATTTTAGCAATCTTTTCGGCATGCAATTTAAACTCCTAACTATCGTCACTGGGTTCGCTCTACTATTCATTTTGTCAAACTCAAGTAATGGAGCTCCTGGGGCTCGGGTAATTGAATACTTTGGATACGACGACTCTATCGAGCTTTCGAATGACGATTGCACGGTCATCCTTACGCCTGCTGTAGGAGGCAAAATAATGTCCTACCAATTGCGTGGCAAAGAAGCCCTGGAGATTATTCCCGGAGAGGAGGGTTATCATTATGATCCCGACTCCGAAAAACGCATTTTCAGTGGTGCTGGAAGATTCGACTTTGGTTTGGAGGGAATTGCGCCCAAACGGGATGACATTTGGTTAGGCGCCTGGGTGTCAGAAATAACAGGAAGTCGACAGGCGACTCTCACTAGCGTTAGGAAGGAAAGCATCGGAATTCAAGTGGTCCGGACATTTTCCTTGTCTAGTAAAGGTTCTCATTTGAGCTGCAAACAGACTCTGATCAATTTCAGCAAGGAAACCCGTCGACACAATCACTGGAGTAGAACTTTTGGGAAGGGTGGGGGCATCGTTGTGATTCCTCTGTCGGAGTGGTCCCGGTACAAAAACCACTATGTGATGTACGAACCGGAAAACCGGATAAACATGGTGCCGGAGAATGCATCGATCAGCATCCGCGACAACTGTCTCGTTATTTCTGGTGCTCCGAAACATCCCAAATTGGCCATGGATTCGATGGAAGGATGGTTTTCCTACCTTATGCCCAATGATCTTTTATTCGTGAAAAAGTATCCGGTATTCCCGAACAAATTATATGGAGAACGAGTCCCGATGACTATCTCCATTTGGTATGTGGAAAATTTCCGTGACACTTTAACCACGACGGAGTTGGAACCGATAGGACCCCTTGAAACCATTGCTCCGGGTGAACGGGTTTCATTTACCGAAGAATGGTATCTGGTCGATCATGAGTTTCCGGAGGACAAAAGCAATTTTGACATCCAGGCAGTAGTTGATGCTTCCAAATCAACTTTCAAATAGTCGCATCTCAGGCTCATGGTTTTTGGACCGTGCTATGTGATACTTTCTTTTCTAATTGCGGAACAATTGGAATGAAGCTCAAAGATCACCAACTTTCAGGACACAAAAAAACCCTTCCATTTCTGGAAGGGTTGAAATTGGTTGAACCTGAGTTGGTTTACTCCTCCGGTTTGGTCTTTTTAAGACCAACTACGCGTTGACCATCTTTCCATTCCTTGCGTTTTCTGAGCAGATCAATCCTCTCGAAACGTTTGAGAACTGTTCTATTTTTTGTAGCGCCACCGGCTGCTTTAAAGGAATTGTGCTGAGTCATATCTCTAATTGGGTGTTGAAGGGCGGAAAGTTGGCTCGTTTTGCAAATGCTTTCAAGTAGAAACTTTAAGAAATAGAGGCTTTTTTGCAAAGTGGGTCAGCCTCTGGTAGATGGGGCTTTTGATTCGAATAGAATATGAGTTATTGCAGGAATAGCTACTCTTAAGGAGATATCCGAACCCATCTTTCTATTTATCCAGGGGATTTGTCTGATTGCGGAAACTTTGTTATCTACCAATCAGCTTTCCAATATTGAGTTAAAATAAGGAAAACTATTCCTAAAAAACCCATTGCCAAAGGTCACTTTACCTTCCAAGTTAGCGAACTTCTTTAAATCCGGGCATCCGATGAGCGGTATTTGGATCTAAAGATACTGTGATTAACTGACCTATTTATCAAAACCAGAGACCTCCCGTGAGAGACGATTACTTAAAAGAAGCCAACAAACTAATTCCGGATCCAAACATCCTGGTTAATTTGGTATCCCGCCGTGTTAAACAGTTGAAGTTCGGCCAGAAACCTCTGATCGAATCTCTTGAGAGACTCGATCCTGAGGATATCGCACTTAAGGAAATCATCGAAGGCAAAATCAGCTACGTTTTGGGCGACGATTAGACCTTTCGATTCCACATAGTTTCTGTTTCCTTTGTCGGGTAGGGCCTTCTGAAGTGCTGACCATCCAGCTATGTCCAATAAAAACAAAGGCAAGGAACGATTTTCTGAAGTCCGAAATGCAAAGGCATTCCGGAACTACGAAATTGGCGAGAAGTTTGAAGCCGGCCTAGTGTTGCGAGGAACCGAAGTAAAATCGATTCGGAACAGCAAAGCTCAGATCAACGAAGCGTTTTGTCGTGTCCAGAAAGAAGAGGTTTTTCTTTATCATGCTCATATTGCTGAGTATGCGTTTGGGAATTTCAATAATCACGATCCGCGACGTCCTCGGAAGCTTTTACTCAAAAGAAGAGAAATTAATAAGATTCGTGGTGCATTGGAAATGCAGGGTAAAACACTTATTCCCATTCGGCTTTATATGAGCCATGGATTGATAAAAGTGGAAATCGCTCTTTGCGTAGGGAAAAAGCTTTACGATAAACGTCAGGATCTAAAAAAGAAGGTGCAGATGCGTGAAATAGACCGCGCACTTAAAAATCGTTAGTTTCTTCTTATGATGTGTGATAAAGTTGTCATCCGAGTACCGGCAAGCACCTCCAACTGCGGGCCAGGATTCGATACCTTGGGATTGGCTCTTAGTTTATATGGTACCGTTACAGTTACCCGAACGAATAACGATCAGATCGATTACAACGGCGACTCAAAGAATTTTCCCAAGGAAGCCATCGCCGCTGTCCAGCAAGTCGCTCAGGCATTTTTCAAGCAAACCGGTACTGAGCCCAATGGATTTGGTTTCAACATCGATTCCGAAGTACCTATTGCCCGAGGATTGGGTTCCAGTGTGATTCTTCGTGGCGGATTTCTTGCAGGAATTAACCATCTCTGTGGCTCACCCTTATCAATAGAAGAGCAGGTTGAATTAATTTCCCGAATCGAAGGGCATCCCGATAATGCTTCGGCCACCATCTTGGGAGGGTTTACGGTTGCACGTTTCTGCCCTGATTCAAATCGTTACCTGGGTACTCAAAAATTTGAGGTCTCCGATTCGTTGGTCTTTGTTGTGGTTTCTCCTGAATTGGAAATAAAAACAGACGATTCGCGAGGGAGCCTGCCTTCACAGATTGAATTTTCAAAAGTGGTTAGCAGTTTGAATTCGTTAGCTTTTTTGGTGGCAGCATTTGCGTCCGCTAATTACGAATATCTCTCAGCCTGCCGGATTGATCATATTCATCAGCCTTACCGGCTGCCAAAGATCCCCAAGAGTAAAGAAGCTATTGAATCCGGAATCACCGCGGGCGCTTTAACCGGATGGTTGAGTGGAAGTGGAAGCAGCGTTCTTTGCGTTGCCCGGAAGGCAGACAGTGAGAAAGTGTTAGCTGCCATGGAGTTGGAATTTAAACAAAGCTCCATTGATTTTCATTCCTATGAATTGTTGGCGGACAACGATGGAATAACGGTCATAGGTTAACGTGTTACACTTGATCTTATATTGTCCGGAGATTCCTCAGAATACCGGAAATGTTGGACGCACCGCAGCCATAACAAAAGCTCGTCTCCATCTGATCGAACCACTCGGCTTTGAATTATCAGAAAAGCATCTGAAACGAAGCGGTATGGACTATTGGGATAAACTGGACTTGTGCGTTCACAAAAATTGGACGGATTTCTTAAACTGTCCCAAGGCTCCAAAACGCCTGTGGTTGTTTACTACAAAGTCGGATCGTTCTTATTGGGATGCGGATTTTCAAGATGAGGACGGACTGGTGTTTGGCAACGAGGGACATGGCGCTCCGGCTTGGTTGCATGAAAAGATCGGTGCGGAAAATCGAATTACCATTCCTCATTCAAATAACATTTTACGCTCATTGAATTTGGCTACCTCTGTTGGCATCGCCTGCTATGAGGCACTCCGGCAAATGAAGTAGACCACTGTTTTTGGTACTATTTAACCGGCGCTTCTAAATACACATGTTTCCACGGGTGGTAATTTAGAAGGGTTGGGTAATAACCTCTTATCGCCGGGTGTTTAAGATAGACGCTCGTATAAAAATAAAGTGGGAGGATCGGCTGTTCTTTTATCAATAGTTCTTCCGCCGTTTTAAAATAATTGAATCGATCATCGGTTGAACTACTTGTTCGTGATTTACCGACCAAACCGTCGTAGGCGGCCGATGACCAACCGGTAAAATTGTTGCCTGATTCAGATGTCCACACATCCAGGAAACTACCGGGATCGTCATAGTCACCAATCCAGGAGCTTTTAAGGATGTCGAACTCCCCGGATTCTCGACTCTGATTTACCACCTTCAATTCTTGATTTATGAGTTCGACCTGTATGCCCAGTGATGCTTTCCACATCTGCTGAAGAACCACTGCGATGGCTTTGTTATTTTCTGAAGTATTGTAGAGGTAAGTGAGTTCCGGAAATCCGGTTCCTCCAGGAAAACCTGCATCGCTGAGTAGAGTCGTTGCTTGTTCAATATCCTTTTCAAAGGAAATACCGGGATCGTATCCACCAGCTCCAGGAGGTGTGAAATGCCAGGCCGGTTGTTGCATGCCTTGTGTGATTTGATTCACGATCATGGATCTATCGATCACCAGGCTTAAGGCTCTGCGAACTCTTGGATCAGACAGTGGAGGCTTTCGGGTATTTAGCTGGAGGTAATACGTGCCCAAATACGGATCAATCTGGAGAGTTGTTTCATTCCGATCCCGGTAAAAACCAACCTTGGATACCGGTACGGCTTCAGTTACGTGAAGTTGTCCTGCGCGAAAAGAGCGTTCCTCCGCTTCACGACTTTCTGTCGGATAGAAGAATATTTCATTCAATCGGGACTGTAAATTATCCCAGTATTTTTCGTTTCTGGTAACGTGAACGAATTCATTCACCTTCCAGGCCGACAATGTGAAAGGACCGTTTGAGATGAAGCTTTCAGAATGCGTCCAACCGGTTGCACGTCCGAAAGGGTCTCCTGTTTTTGAAAGCGATTCTTTGTGAAGCGGATACCAGGCTGGATGGGCGAGCAACTTGAGGAAATAAGGAGTGGGATTTTCCAGTTCAATAATGAGTGTTTTATCATCGATGGTTTTAACTCCCACTTGATCCCAGGCGATGGTTTCATTGTGAAAGTTTTTCGCGTTCTTTATGACAAACAAAAGGTAGGCGTTGGAAGCGGCTACACGAGGTGTTAATATGCGCTGAAATGCGTATTCAAAATCCCCGGCGCTTAGCGGGTCACCATTGCTCCAGGTTAATCCGTTCCGAAGATTAAACGTATAGGATTTTCCGTCTTCCGAAATGTCCCACGACTCTGCCGCTGCCGGAGTTGGGTTTAGATTATGAGGATCCTGCCCTGTTAATCCCTCATACAATGCGCTGAGGATTTTTATTTCGGTTATACCCGTAATGATGTGTGGATCCAGCTCCTGTGGTTCTTGTCCGTTACCCACGTGCAAACTCTGAGAGGCTATACTTTTCTCGGCGAGAGTGGGGCCTTTGTTGCAACCTGTGATCACAAGTAATAATGCAATGATTGCCGTAATAGGACGCATAAATTTATTAACCCGGATGAAGGATTTTCTATTACACTCTTTCAAGAACTATCTTGGCGAGAAGGTAATACCGAACCCTAAACTAGTAGAGCACATCTCTGTCAAGACTGCGGTATTGAATGGCTTCCAGCAGGTGTTGCATGTGTATGGCTTTTTGCTCCGATAGGTCTGCTATGGTTCGGGCAACTTTTAAAATTCGATCATAGGCTCGAGCGCTGAGCTTTAGCTGCTCCATGGCTTGCTGCAATGTGTCGCCCATAGCTTGGTCCAGGTGGCAATGTTCTCGAATATGTTTTTGTTCCATTCTTGCGTTGCAAGGAACGGAGCCTCCCTTAAAACGCTGGCGCTGTATTCCTCGAGCTTGAGCGATGCGGTCTCTAATTGATTTTGAGTCCTCCCCAGGTTTGGAATTTCTTAATTCATCAATGGATAACGCAGGAGCTTCTACATGCAGGTCGATCCGGTCGAGAAGCGGGCCGCTTATTTTCGAACGGTAACGCTGGATTTGTGCAGGGCTGTCAGTGCATTCATCACCCAGGTAACCGCAAGGGGTCGGGTTCATGGCTGCAACCAGCATGAATCTACAGGGGAGGGTTATTTTTCCTGCACTTCTCGAAATGGACACAACTCCGTCTTCAAGTGGCTGTCTTAAAACTTCGAGGGCGGAGCGTTTGAATTCAGGTAATTCATCGAGAAAGAGTACTCCGTTGTGGGCCAATGAAACTTCTCCTGGTCCAGGAATAGATCCTCCTCCTAAAAGACCGACATCACTGATGGTATGATGCGGGGATCTGTAAGGACGTTGAAAACGGTTTACCGGACCCTTTAATGTGTTACCTGCCACGGAATGCACACTGAGGATTTCTAAAAACTCCTCCAAGGTTGGCTCAGGCATAATGGTGGGAATCCGTTTTGCCATCATCGACTTACCGGAACCTGGGGGACCAATGAGTAAAATATTGTGACCACCTGCGACCGCGACTTCGATGGCTCTTCTCACCATGTGCTGACCCTTTATTTCAGAGAAATCGCCGATATGATTTTCTTGATGCTCTAGCGTGTTGAGGACGGATTGTGTGCTTTTGGCAACCAGGTCTAGTTCGCCCTGCAAAAATCTCACTGTCTGGTCAAGTGAGCTCACCTCGATCACATCAATGCCTTCAACCAATGCTGCTTCCTGACTGGATGGATATGGGAGGACAACGCCTCTTTTACCTAGCTTTCTTGCCAATAAGGCGATCGCCAACCCTCCTTTGACCGGCCTCGTTGCGCCAGAAAGACTGAGCTCTCCTGCGATCAGGAAATCGTCGACTTTAGCCGCATTGATTTGTCGGGTCGCGAGTAGTAACCCAATTGCAATGGGTAGGTCGTAAATGGGGCCTTCTTTACGCACATCACCTGGAGCCAGGTTTATGGTCGTTCGAGTTCGGCTCATTTTAAATCCAGAATTCGCCAGAGCTGAAAAGACGCGGTTTTGAGATTCTTTTACCGCCATGTCAGGAAGGCCGACCATAAACAGCTTCGGCTCCCCTTCCTCACCTGTATTGACCTCCACTTGGACTAATTGGGCTTGAATACCTAGAAGAGTGGCTGAACTAACTGTAGCGAGCATGAATTTAATAATACTGGAGGCTGTATTAACCGTATTAAAATTAACCGAATTGGAAACTTAAAAGTGTCTGGACCCTCGATCTGCATTCGCTAAGGCTGATTTTATGTTAGTTGGCCTTACTGGCAGTATTGGAAGCGGAAAGTCTAGCGTCTCAAACTGTTTTAAACAATTGGGAGCATCCATTATCGATGCGGATGCCACCGTTGCGGAAATTTATACTAATAACACCGGTTTCCTGGAAAAACTCAAGAATCGCCTCGGCCAATCCGTGTTTGATTCCGATGGTGTTGTTGATCGAAAAGCACTGGGTTCTCGGGTATTTAGCAATCCGGACGAGCTTCAATGGCTCGAAAGGCACTTGCATCCTTTAGTGCATGCCCATCGGTTGAAAAAGGTCGCACAAGACCCAAATGCCCTTTGGATTGCCGAAATACCACTACTCTTTGAAAAAAACCTTGAAAAAGATGTGGATTGTTCGATATCGGTTGTATCTTGTTACTCGTTAAGAGTTGCTCGACTGAAGAAACGCGGTTTCAGTCCCGAAGAAGTTGAAAAGCGAAATGCATTACAACTTCCTCAAATTGATAAAATCTCCAGGGCAGATTTCGTGATTCTAAACGACGGTTCTTTTGAGTTTCTCGAGAAGCAGGTAAAACTCCTCTTTGATAAATTGAACTCCTGATTTCGTTTTGGCGCATATCTAACACTTACCAAGTGTCCGGCGACGTAAGGAGCAAGGCCTCCGATATTGAATATTTTCCTACACCAACACTTTTAAAATTTATTCCACATTGTTAGTCCATGGTAGACTGACACTTGATTATGTCCGAAGAAGACACACCCACTCCAAGCAGCCTTCCTGCGGCTGACTCCTCTAAATCGAGCGATAAACCAGCTCCTAAACGAGCTCCACGTAAGGCCGCGAAAAAAGCGGTTCGAAAGGTCGAAACGGCTGACCAGAAGCAGAAGGAGGTCAGTAACGACTCAAATGACAGCCGGACAAACGAACGCAGCAAGGTTTCAAATCCCAAGGACGACACCTTTGATCCAGGAAATGAGGTTTCTTTTTCTTTTGATCCCAATGAAGTAGCTGAGCCCAAAACGTCCAATTCCCAAGGTAGCCCTGAAAGCTCAAACGAGCCAAGGCAGGAGTCGAACAATAATAACAATCAAGGGAGGCACCAACACAATAGACAAAATCCCCGGAACGATGGGCAACGAGGCAAATTTAAGAAAAAGCAGCCGAAACATAATCACCCCAACCACCCGAATCATCAAAATCAGCAGAAAAAGCACGCCAAGAAACGGCCCCAGCATCAAAAGAAACGTAGGGTAGCTGATTCATTAACGTTACCCGTGATTGGTACGCTTCTTGAAGACGAGGTCATTGCGAATCTGGCAGGATTAAAGTTGCGAGCAGCTGAAAACGTTTCAGGTGGAGATCCTATTAAATTGAACGATTTCTACCAGATACCTCTGCTTGAATTGGTGCAGGCAGTTGAAGCGTTGGGAGTCGAATTAACCACAGCGCCAAATCGGAGAATGCTCATCGAACTCCTTATCAAGAAGGCGTGTGAGCTGAAACGACAAATACTGGACACCGGTCTGCTTTGGGTGACTGAAGAGGAAGGAGCATTTATTGTTCACGAACATAACAACTATGTGCCTCAACCTCAGGATTTTTTCGTTCCCAACTGCTTTATCAAACAATTCGGATTAAAGTCTGGCCATATGGTGGATGTCCAAGTTCTTCCCCAGGAAGGTGAAGGCTGTGGTTATGTTGTAGACATTTTTACCGCCTCTGGATTGAAACCCGAAGAGATTCAGCATGTGACGCCGTTTGAGGATTTAATTCCCTATTATCCGACTGAAAGAATCATATTAGAGACACCGGTAGGGGATATTAAAAAGCAGGATGTTTCCATGCGTGTGGTGGATGCACTAACCCCGATCGGTTTTGGTCAACGTGGACTTATTGTAGCTCCACCCAGAACAGGTAAAACAATAATTCTTCAGGGCTTGGCAAACTCCTTGGCAGCTAATAATCCCGAATCAGATTTGATCGTTTTACTCATAGATGAACGTCCAGAGGAAGTAACGGATTTTCGCAGAATGGTTAAGGGTGAAGTAATTGCCTCAACCTTTGATGAAGCCGCTGAAAACCATGTTCATGTCGCTGAAATGGTTATTGAGAAAGCAAGGCGTATGGTTGAAGTCGGGCGTCATGTTATCATTTTGCTGGATTCAATTACCCGTTTGGCACGTGGCTATAATACTACTATGCCGAATAGTGGTAAGATTTTGTCTGGTGGTGTGGAAGCAGGGGCCTTGCAAAAACCAAAACGATTCTTTGGTTCAGCCCGAAATATCGAAGGCGGTGGAAGTCTTACCATTATGGGTACGGCCTTGGTTGAAACCGGTAGTAAAATGGATGAGGTGGTCTACGAAGAGTTCAAAGGCACCGGTAACATGGAATTACAATTGGATCGGACGCTTTCAGATAAACGGATTTTTCCAGCCATCAATCTCGAGAAAAGTGGAACGCGAAAAGAGGAGCTTCTTTACCATAAGGACGAGTTGCCTCGAATCTACGCCTTGCGTCGTGCGATGAAAGGTATTCCGGCTACAGAAGCTATGGAGATGTTGATCAACCGAATGAAAAAGACTGCCACCAATGTTGAGTTCTTGATGCAGGTTAATCGTTAGTATTTGATTTAGTTTGTGAACAGTAGGGACGAAATCTCACTACAACTGCTTGTTGAAAAAGGTGTAGTCGTTCCAGAAATCCTTGATTCACTAAAAGGCTCAATTGGTCCCGGAGAATCATTGATAGATTGCCTTATCGCAGCAGGTCATACCACTGAGGAGGTCGTTCTTGGTTTGCTGGCAAAGGAGTTTAGTCTGCCACTTGTTGATCCAGAAGAACTCGAATCCAATCAAATAAATTGTGACCCTTTTGATCGGCAGTTCTTAATTGAGAAAGGGATCATACTGTTTGATCGCACACCCTCTGAATGCAAAGCCGCCATTTTCGATCCTTTAAAGATGGATCAATTGGACGATATTTCCTCAAGTTTGGGTCTGGATCTTCAAGCGTTTCTTTGCTCCAAAAAGTCGCTGTTGAACGCAATTAACCGGTTTTCCCCGGAGGGGAAAGAGTCGTTTAAACCCATTTACCGAGAAATTTCTGAATCTCAGGATATAGAACCTTCGGCCAAGCCTTCCACGGTGAACTCGAGTTCTGAGGACGGGGCAATCGTACAATATGTCCATTTGATTATCAAAGAAGCGTTAAAACGTGGTGCGTCCGACATTCACCTTGAGCCTTTGGAGAAACGCTTTCGAATTCGATTCAGGGTAGATGGTGTGCTTCAGGAGACAGAAAATCCACCGAAGCGCCTACAACCCGCGATTATCTCCCGAATAAAACTGATGTCTCAAATGAGTATTGCTGAAAAGCGTTTGCCCCAAGACGGGCGGATCCAGATGGACCTTCACGGTCGTCTTGTGGATTTTCGTGTATCCTCCGTTCCGAGTGCCCACGGCGAGGCCATAGTGATGCGGGTTTTAGATAAGGAAACCCTACGTCTTGAACTTTCGGAGCTGGGTTTCTGGGACGATGATAAAAAACTTCTGGAAGAGGTAATTTCAAAGCCCGATGGAATTGTACTGGTTACCGGACCAACCGGGTCTGGCAAATCAACCACCTTATATTCGTTCTTGAATCAGTTGAACAAATCGGACCGGAAGATTATTACCGTCGAGGATCCTGTTGAATACCAATTATCCGGAATTAATCAGGTTCAAGTTCGCAGTGAGATCGGAATGACTTTTTCTGCGGGGTTGCGTGCTATGCTTCGTCAGGCTCCCAACATTATTATGGTTGGAGAAATTCGTGATCTTGAGACCGTTGAAATTGCGATCAATGCCTCTCTAACCGGTCACCTGGTTTTTAGCACACTTCACACGAACGATGCACCCAGTGCTGTCTCTCGTCTTCGTGATTTGGGAGTTGCGCCCTTTTTAATATCCAGCTCGGTTCGAGCAATCATGGCTCAGCGGCTTGTTCGTCGTGTCTGCTCTGAGTGTAGTGAGCCGGTGTCACCGAGTGCAGTCGATCTTGCTTCCATTGAAGCCATGTTAGAAGAAGCGGAGCACACAGAGTGGCGTGAAGGCCATGGTTGTTCAGCTTGTCGGGGAACCGGCTATCGTGGGCGTATAGGAATTTTTGAAATAATGACCATCACTCCCGAAATGGAGTCTCTTATATACTCGAATGGTTCTCTTGCTGACATTCGCTCGCTTGCCCGTGAACAGGGAATGCGAACCATGCGCGAAGATGGTTTGAGGAAAGCCATACGAGGGCAAACAACCATCAGTGAAATACTTTCAGCTACATCCCATTAATCTCCCAAAAACTTATTTATTATGAGCTACGAAATGAATGAATTGTTGAGCCTCGCCGTAGAAGAGGGCGCTTCCGACCTTCATATCCAGGTAGGGCAAGCTCCAACGTTACGACTTCACGGGGAAATGATTCCCGTCGAGGGTGAAATACTTGATGGCGACGATACTGAGGCTTTAGTTATGGCCATTACATCCCAGGATCGTCTTCAGGAAGTGAAGTCCAAGGGCGGTTGCGATTTCGGATTCTCATTTATGGGTCTGGCTCGTTTTCGTGTAAGCGTGATGAAAGCCCGTGGAAAATTCGGCATGGTTCTTCGTCAAATCCCTACAGACTTGTTCAGCCTGGAAGAAATTGGATTTCCAAGTGTTGTTAAAGACCTCCTTAAGCGACCCCGTGGCCTCATTTTGGTAACTGGACCAACCGGGTCTGGTAAATCAACCACCCTGGCTTCCATGATTAACTACATGAATGAGAATCATAGTGGTCACATTATAACCATTGAAGATCCTATTGAATACTACCACGACCATAAGAAATGTATTGTTACACAACGGGAAGTGGGAATTGATGTATCCAGCTTTTCTTCTGCCATTCGTGGTGCGCTGAGGCAAGATCCTGACACTATTCTGGTAGGGGAAATGAGAGATTTGGAAACCATTGGAGCTGCTGTATCTGCCGCTGAAACGGGTCACCTTGTGTTCGCTACCTTGCATACCACTGGTGCTGCACGAACCGTCGATCGTATTGTAGATGCCTTTCCGGATACTGCTAAAGACCAGATCCGCACACAGCTGGCTTCATCCATTGTCGCCGTAATATCCCAGGTTCTTTGTCCAAAGATCGGTGGAGGTCGAGTCGCTGGTTTCGAGATAATGGTTAATACCACCTCGATTGCCGCACTTCTTCGCGATAATAAAACGTATCGGATCAATTCGGAAATTCAGACCGGTGCAAGTTACGGGATGGTGTCCTTGGACCAGCATCTGCTATCGCTTTATAATCGGGACTTGATTCCAGCTGAAATAGCTATTGAAAAGTCTCAAAATGCGAGCGAAATGCGTGATAAACTTGCACAAATGGGAGCGAATCTTCAAATGGCTTAGTACCCATTTGCATGTTTCCTGATCACAACGCGGCTATAGCCGACATCCTCAAACATTCGACCGAACTAAGCGCAGAGCAATTCGAGTCCACCGTTCACGAACAGGAGCGAACGCAAAAACCGCTTGCGCAAACAGTAATCGATCTAGGTTTCATCTCAACTGAGCAGTTGTTGTCTCAAGTTGCAGCGTATTTATCCTGGCCCTATGTTGATAAGGTTCCTTTGGAAATTGAAGCCAATCTCTCGGATCAGCTGGAGGCCCGATTGGCGCATATGTATGGTGTTTTGCCTTATAAGCAGGAGGGTTTTCAACTTCAGCTGTTAGCGGTTGATCCCTTCAATAATGCCATAGTTGAAGACTTATCGTTTAGCTTGAATCGCGACATAACTTTGGTTGTTGCTGACCCTTCTGTGGTCAAAAACTTGATCGAAAGCGTCTATGGGCCAGAATCCACATCTGTTGAAGACGCAATAGCTGCGCTCAAAAAAATGACGGAAAACGAATGCGAGCTCACCGAGCGCGATCTTAAAGCGTTATCAGAAGAGGCCCCTGTTATTCGTTTCGTAAACCTGGTGTTGGAGCAGGCTATTCGAGATAAAGCTTCTGACATACACTTCGAACCTTTTGAAGATGTGTTCAGGATTCGCTACCGGGTCGATGGCTCGCTTTATGAAATGTCCCCATCCCCTGTAAATTTGGCCTTGCTTGTGATTTCTCGGGTAAAGGTGCTGGCTAATTTAAATATAGCCGAAAAGCGGGTACCTCAGGATGGGAGAATACGAATGACCCTGGATGCACGACCTATTGATCTTCGTGTTTCGACCTTACCAACACAACACGGAGAGAGCGTTGTTCTACGGGTGCTGGATAAGGCTGTAGTAAATCTGGATTTAAACAGCCTGGGGATGCCACAAAAAGTGTTCGTGGATATCCAGGAAATAATTACTCGCCCGAATGGTGTCTTTATAGTTACCGGACCTACAGGTAGTGGGAAAACGACCACGCTTTATAGCTGCCTTAAAATACTTAATCGAGATGAACGCAAAATCCTGACAGCGGAGGATCCTATCGAATATGAGATCGATGGCATAATGCAGCTTGCTGTAAATCCGTCGATTCACTTGACCTTTGCGCATGCCCTAAGGTCGTTTTTAAGGCAAGATCCCGATATTTTAATGGTCGGTGAAATCAGAGATCTGGAAACGGCGAAGATTTCGGTGCAAGCCGCTCAAACCGGACATCTGGTACTTACAACCTTGCACACCAATGATGCCTGCGGCGCGATCACCAGGCTCGTGGACATGGGCATGGAACCGTATTTAATTGCTTCGTCTCTGGAAGCAGTTTTAGCCCAAAGATTAGTCAGGACCCTTTGCCCAAGTTGCAAAACGAAATACACGCCAGATTCTGAACTGGTAAAACAACTTTACTCTGATCCGCAATCCACTGCTGGCCCTTTTTATAAACCAGGTACCTGTTCTGAGTGTCATCAACTTGGTTATCGTGGTCGTAAAGGTCTTTTTGAACTGATGAATATCGATGATAGTTTACGGGAGATGATCCTTTCTAATTCACCTGCCATGTTGCTCAAGAAACGGTCAATCGAACTTGGAATGCGTACGCTGCGGCAGGCTGGTGTTGAATCCATCGAAGCGGGACTCACTACCGTTGAGGAAGTTCTCAACTATACTTGAGCTTCTTAAATTGAGAGGAATCCCTAAGTCGCCAGGGGTTCGTCTAATCGGGTTTTTTTCAAAAGTGCGGCACCGATTTTAAGATGGTCTAGTGATTCTGTCCTGCCATAGTGCAAGTATAGTTTTTTACTTGGATCTGTGAGCCTGCTAAAACCCAAACTCAAACGTAATGCGCCTCTCGGCACCCGAAGAACCCGCGCAATTCTCGGAAGTGGTGTTAATAAAAGATCCCTGACCCAGTTCACCCGTCAACTCGCAACCATGTTGGAGTCAGGCGTTGCACTCGTTCGTAGTCTCGAGATCCTGGAGCGACAGCAGAAGAGCAAAGCGTTTCGTCAAATCATCCAGGAGTTGGCTCAAAATGTAAGGGCGGGTAATTCTCTTTCTGATGGGCTCGCACATTATCCGAAGGTGTTTAACGATTTGTATTACCACATGGTTCGCGCTGGTGAAGCAAGTGGTTTGGTCGATCAAGTACTGAGTCGCCTGGCAACCTTTATGGAGAAATCTCAGAAAACGCAGGGCAAAATTATCGCGGCTTTGATGTATCCCGCCGTGGTGATGACTCTAGCCATTATTATCTTAGGTGCTCTGATGGTTTTTGTAGTTCCCCGGTTTCAGGCCATTTACGAAGACTTTCTGCGTGGGGCTTCGTTACCTGCTCTGACACAGGTTATTCTGGATCTCAGTAAATTTGTGCAATCGAACAGTTTAATAATTTTGCTACTGGTGCTTGTCGGAATTCTTGGCATGAAAGCTTTAAGTTCGATGGAGAGTGGTCGTTATTTTTTAGATGCATTGAAGCTCCGCATTCCAGTATTTGGAGAACTGGTACGTATTAATGCGTTAACAAGATTTGCCAGGACTTTGGGTACTTTGCTCAGAAGCGCCGTTCCTTTACTCGAAGCCTTGTCGATCACCAGCGCTGTAGTTGGAAATAGAGTATTTCAGCGTGAGCTTCAATCCACCTATATCCGGGTAAGAGATGGCGATCCGATTTCAAGACCGCTTAGCCAAGCTAAGAATTTTCCTGACATGCTTTGTGGAATGATCGAAGTAGGGGAGGAGACAGGGAAGGTTCCTGAAATGCTTGAACGTGTAGCCAATAGCTACGAAGACGATCTCGATAATACCGTTTCTGCGCTAACCTCGTCTCTGGAACCTATCATGATTGTTTTTATGGCAATCATTGTAGGGACCATTGTGATTGCACTGTTCTTACCCTTGATTGGGATTTTTCAAAATATGGCGACTTAATATGAGCAGCCTGTTTTGTGCTACTAGTCAGGTTGCGAACTATCGAATTTTAAACCGAAGCGATTTCCTGATGTTCTGAGAGTTAGCTTGGATGAAAATGCCGCCGATAAGTTAGCAGAGGTGAGAGTTTTCTTTATCAATCCCTGAGCTATAACTCTTCCTTCCTTCAGGATAAGTGCGTTGGTGAATGCCGGTGTGATTTCTTCTACATGGTGAGTCACCAGTATGATGGGCAATTCAGGTCGTTCGGTCGCCAATTGCTGGATGGAATCCAGGAAATTTTCCCGCGCGACCGGATCAAGCCCGGCACACGGTTCATCCAGAATAAGCACTTCAAGCTTTGCCATCATAGCTCGAGCGATTAGCAGTTTTTGTTTTTCTCCTTGGGAGAAAGTCATCCAGGTTTTGCCTTCGAGATATCGGCAACCAAGGAGGTCCATGAAATCCAATGCACGTTGCCTGTCTTTTTTGTAAATGCGCCCCCAATAGTTCACCTGCGCATATTTCCCGGAAACAACTACATCCACCGCGGGTTCGCTCGCTTCGATACGCTGTTGTATGGCGGTTGAAACTAGTCCGATTCTTAAACGTAACTCTGCCCAGTTACTGCTTCCGAATACTTTACCTAAAACAGAAATGGATCCACTTGTAGGCGGAAAATAGCCGACAATCGACTTGAGCAGGGATGTCTTGCCTGAGCCATTGGGTCCGAGGATTACCCAGTTTTCGCCCTTTTGGACCGTCCAATCGATTTGATCGAGGATATAGGTGTCCCGTTCTATAGTAAGTCGGTTAACCGACAGGATGGCCTTCGAATTAACCATACCTGAATGACAGATGTATCCTTAAAAAAGACCAGAAAAAAACCGGCCTCAATTTTGAGACCGGTTTGAAAAAAAAATTCTTTTGAAGATTATACCTGGCCGAAAATCGTCTTTCCAACGGAAAGCAAGTCTTCACATCCGCGGCCGATTCGAGCTGCCATTGCTGCTTCTCCTTTTTTCAGGTAACCACGAGGATCATAGGCTTTCTTATTTCCTATTTCGCCATCAATCATCATGACTCCGTCATAGTTCTTAAACATGTGATCTACAATCGGGCGTGTAAATGCGTACTGCGTATCGGTATCGATGTTCATCTTGATGACGCCGTAATCGAGAGTCTCCCGGATTTCGCTCAATTTGCTTCCTGACCCACCATGGAAGACGAGGTCAAACTCTGCTTCGGAACCATACTTGCTGGTTACCGCTGCCTGTCCTTCTTTAAGAATATCCGGGCGTAATTTTACGGCACCAGGTTTGTAGTGGCCGTGAACATTTCCGAAGGTTGCTGCGAAGGTAAACCGGCCGATGGAGGCCAGGGCTTCATGCACTGCGACCATGTCTTCTGCCGTGGTGTAAAGGTGCTCTTCAGGAGTATCATCGGATCCAGACGCTCCATCCTCTTCTCCACCTACAACGCCGGCTTCAACTTCCAGTATGATTTCATTCTCAACGCAAAGTTTAAGGTATTCCTGGGAGATCGTCATATTATCTGTCAGTGGAAGGCCTGAGGCATCCAGCATGTGATTTTGGAAAAGATTGTTTTCTCCCTTCGCACGTCTTAGGGCGGTTGCTGCGATAAGCGGTTTCAAGAAGCTCGCTGCTTTTTCTGGTTGGCAGTGGTCTGTGTTTAGAGCCACGAGCACATCGTACTGCTCAGCCAAGCGGTGAGCTGCTTCTGCAAGAATGATACAGCCATAGGCTGCGTCACCGTGATTTAGACCAGAGGCGAACTGTCCGGCTCCAGTTGAGAATTGGATGATCCCATCCGATTTGTTGTCGGCAAATGCTTTGAAAGCCGCGTTCAGAGTCGTGATGGATGTGCAGTTAATGGCTGGGTATGCATAGCCGCCTTCTTGGGCTGCATCCAGCATTGCTGCGAATTGTTTAGGTGTTGCAATGGGCATGTTCTGGCCTGTTTTTGTGAGTTATCGTTGGTCTGGTTAAAATTCGATAATTGGTGTCAAAGGAACCAGCCTATTCAGTAGTATTAGCCGGTTTTTCTTCCGCTTTTTTCTTGGGCGGTCGTGGAGGAAATTCAAATCCAACTGAACCATTTTTCTTTAAAACTAAAAATGCTGCAAATGGTTTTTTGGTTCGCTTGGAAATAAATTTGTCCAGTTTGTCAGTTTTTCCTTCTGCAAGTAGCTTTTTTACCTGCTCGGACGAGATCTCCTGGTCCAGGATCTTCTTACTCATCCGGAATCCCTTGTTTTCGCCGTTGCCGTTTTCAAGCCGCTCGCGGCAACCATAAACATTAGGCGTCTCAAACACGGGAGTGTTGTTAACAGGACAGGTTCCTACAACTGGAAGTTCTTCAAAGTTTAGCGGCTCGCCTGATTCCTCATCTTCATTTCTGTTTTCGAATTGGAATTTAACTTCCCATTCGTCTGACAAAACGAGGGTGGCTACATAGGGTTTTCCCGCTTTCGAGCGAAATCCTTCGAGTGGGCCAATCTTCTTTTCTTTTAGAAGTTCATCGAGTTCCTCGAGGGTCAGCTTTCTGTTTCCAATAACTTTATATATGGTGACTGCCCCGTCCTTGGACTTATAGGAACGGAAATTTTCCATCATCTTCTCGTTGTCGGTTGGGCTTACAACCTCGATTTCGGATGAAGATTCTTCGTCGTCTCCGAAATTTTTGACACTTTCCACAATCGCCTTGGTTTGATCAGCGATCGCTTTCATGAAGTCTTCGCGCGAAAGGGTTCCTTCTTCGATTTGGTGAAGGCGGTGCTCCCATTCTCCTGTTAAGGAAGGACTCGTTAGGGTTTCGGCTTTGAGCGCTACCAGGAAATTTAAAAGGTTCTCAGCTTTGCCGGTTGGAATGATTTCCTTCCCGTCTCGCTCCATGTATTTCAACGCATAAAGGTGCTCAATAATCTGGGCACGGGTAGCTGGTGTTCCCAGCCCTTTTTCCTTCATGGCTTCGACCAATTCTTCATCATCCAGAAGCTTTCCGGCACCCTCCATTGCAGAAAGCAAAGTCGCTTCTGAATAACGTGGAGGTGGTTTGGTTGATTCTTTTTTGAGATCTATGGAAACTATTTTGGCAGAAGCAGGATTTCCGTCGGCTGCACTTAATGCAGGTAAATTATCACTGCCTTCTCCACTTTTCCCATAAATAGAAAGCCATCCCGGAAAGGCCAATACTTTACCCTCGGTTTTAAAGGTATGCTGGGCGGCAACGGACAATCGGGTTGTTACATCGAACTCGGCGGCGGGATAGAATACCGCGATAAAACGTCGGACAATCATATCGTATAATTTCGCCTCATCCGCATTCAAACTCTTGGCAGGAGCATTCGTTGGGATGATCGCAAAGTGATCACTGATTTGCGCGTTATTAAAGATACGTTTATCCGGCTTGATCCAATTGTTTTGCAGGGCTTTCTGGGCATGCCCCTGGAATTCTCCCGAGAGATTCGCAAGCGTGTCCTTAACGGTTGGAATATAATCCTCTGGAAGTGCTTTGGAGTCGGTTCTGGGGTAGGTGAGCATCTTGTGACGCTCATACAATGCCTGGGCTAGCGATAAGGTGCGTGCTGCCCCAAATCCAAAACGATTGTTTGCTTCCCGTTGCAATGAGGTCAGGTCAAATAAGCGCGGAGCTATCTGACTGGTTCGCTTTTTCTTTTCAGTAACCTCGGCGACCGGAGATTGTTTAACCGCCTCGACAATTTGTTCGGCGGTTGGAGCGTCCCAGATGCGATCAACCTTATCGAGTCCGTCATCGGATTTATTCCAATTCGGTTTTTGATAAACGCCTTCGTATTGACCTTCAGAGATTCCGAAGTTTCCCGTGATTCGCCAGAAGTCGCGCGGTATGAAATTCCTGATTTCAAGCTCACGTTCCATGATAATCGCCAGCGTAGGAGTCTGCACCCGACCCACCGTCGCAACCTGGCCTGCCCGTGAACCAAACATGCGCTTGGTGATGGCGCGAGTGCCGTTTATGCCAATTAACCAATCGGACTCACTGCGGCAACGAGCTGCGTGTTGCAGTGGCAACATCGCTTCACCGTCACGCAGGTTTTTAAATGCTTCCTTGATCGCTGTTACGGTCATGGAGGAAAGCCACAGGCGTTTGACAGGCTTCTTGCATTTGGCGAGATCTATGATGTAGGTGAAGATGAGCTCTCCTTCACGCCCGGCATCACAAGCGTTGATAACCAAATCAACATCTTTGCGCCCCAGTAGCTTCTTCAGCTCCTGGTATTTGGCCTTGGTCCGGGTGATTGGCTTTAATTCAAATTTGTCCGGAACGATGGGGAGGCTCTTCAGGCTCCAAAATTTCAGTTTCGTGTCGATGTCCTCTGGCATGAACAGCTCAACGAGGTGACCTATTGCGGAGCTGATGACGTACTCATCGTTTTCATACCAGTCGCCATTTTTAGGCACTTTCCCCAAGGCTGCTGCCAGGTCTCGGGCTACACTTGGTTTTTCCGCGATGATGAGGCTCTTCATAGGTTAATTAAGGGGAATAAAAAGTGGTTCATGTTGCTGCAATTGCTTGGTCAAGAAGCCCGAGGTATTCTTTGATACTGGCTTCGGTTTCATTGCCCATATTGTTAATTCGAAATGTTTTTGCCTTAATCTTCCCATAACCCTGGTCCATTTGGGCATTATGGTTATTACGCAAGTATTTATTCATCGCGGGAATATCCAATACGCCATCTGCGTTACTCACGCAACAAAGGGAAACCGCTTCATAGCCTGCTTCGGGGAAGAGGCTGAGGCCCTTTTCTTTTACCCAGTCGCGCACCAGGTTATTCAATCGGAGATGGCGTGCATAACGGTTCTCCAGTCCCTCGGCGTTGATAGTGCCCAACTGCTGTTTAAGGGCGAATATGTGTGAAATGACCGGTGTGCTGGGAGTCATCCCTTTCTCGTGGTTGGCTTGGAATTCGTGGAAATCGAAATAATAGCCGCGATCGGGAACCTTGGCGGCTCGATCCAGGGCTTTCTGGCTCACAGACAACAGAGCCATACCTGGTGGCAGTGCTAATGCTTTCTGTGATCCCGTAAGAATCACATCAATTCCAAGCCGATCTTTTTCGATAGGTAATACAGTAAACGAACTCACTGTATCTATTATTGAAATAACATCAGGGAAATCGCGTAGCACCTCCATGATCTCCTCCAACGGATTCATGGTGCCTGTTGAAGTTTCGTTATGAATGAGCGTTATGGCATCGAATTCGCCCGTTTCCAATTCACGACGAATGTCCTCTGGTTTGATGGCAATACCCCATTCGTATTGCAGGGCTTTCGCTTTTTTACCGCACCGCTGGCTTACATCGAACCACTTATCGGAAAAGGCACCTGACATGCAATTGAGCACACCTTTTTGAACCACGTTTCTCAAAGATCCTTCCATGAGACCCCAGGCACTGCTCGTACTTATATAAACAGGGTCTTTAGTGTAGAAGAGCTTTTGGAGATCGGGTTGAATCGATTGGTAAAGCTCGACGAATTCTGGACTGCGATGTCCGATCATGGGTGTACCCATGGCTTTGAGAGTCTCTTCAGACACTTCTACAGGACCCGGAATATAAAGTCTAACGCTCACAGTAAATTGGCTTTCTGGTTCTTTGGGAGGATTTCAATCCGGAATAATCCGGCACAAAAAATTACTTAAAAAGGTTAGTAGGCAATGCTTCGTCAATCACGGAGTTGGTCAGTTGGGCAAAAAATACGGTTTCTTTCGATTATCCTCCAATAAAGAGCTTTTCCTCGAAGGGAAGGAAGAATGATTTAGTTCTTGAGGTTTTTTCACCATAAGAGAAACCTCCTTTCTTCTCATTTTCCCGTCCATCTGGATCTTCTTTAGTTCTATGCTAAAACGCCTCTTTACGCGTATTAATCAATCTCTGGAACGCTTTGCTCAATTCGCGGAAGATGTAATAATGGACCGTAGAGAAGGTAGAGGTGCTACCATCTTTGCCGCTTTTTTGAAGCCATTGTCCGTTTTGATGAACGGATTAGTTCAATTAAGACTTTGGTTATACGAGCACCGGATTTTCCGAACACGGCATTTGGGCTGCTTGGTGGTTGTGGTTGGGAATCTCACGGTAGGTGGCACGGGAAAGACCCCGGTCGTTGAGAAATTTGCCCGATCTTTAGCTTCCAGAGGGCGAAAAGTCGCCATACTTAGCCGGGGATATAAGAGTAAGCCCATTCCGTTTTGGAAACGCTGGGCTCGCCGGATCTCTCATAGGGGCGATCCTCCGCCCAAGGTAGTGAGTGACGGGAAAACCGTGTTGCTGAATTCCGAAGAAGCCGGGGACGAGCCCTTTATGCTCGCGAGCAATTTGCCGGGAGTAATGGTATTTGTAGATAAGAACCGGGTGAATGCTGGTTCTTTCGCTATTCGGAAATACGGTGTAGATACGCTTATCCTGGATGATGGGTTTCAATACCTGCCGCTAAAAGGTAGGCTGAACTTGTTGCTCGTCGACAAGACCAAGCCGTTCGGGAATGGGCAATTACTTCCGCGGGGAATCCTTAGAGAACCTATCAAACACTTAAAACGAGCTTCTTTTGTGTTCCTGACCAAATCTAACGGTGTGCCGGACCCCGAGCTCGAAGCTCTGATTCGAAAGAATAATCCAACCGTCGATATCATCGAGTGTGCTCACCGACCCAAATACCTGCAACGTTTGGATACCGGTGAAAAGCGTCCGCTGTCTGAAATGGATGGAAAGCGAATCGGAGCATTTAGCGCCATTGCCGATCATTATAGTTTTGAAGGTTTTCTTCGCCAAAATGGAGCTCAAGTAATGTATACCCGCAGATTCCTTGATCACCATCGATTTACCGACGCTGAGCTGGAACACTTGTTCGAGCAGGCTGAGAAGGAAGGTTTGGAGTTTTTAGTGACCACCGAAAAAGATGCGGTTCGCATCCACAAGGACTTTCCTAAAACGATTCCGCTGTATTATTTACGCCTCGAAATTGAAATATTATCAGGTGACAAGGATTTCGAGAAGGCTGTTTCACGCATCTGTTTTCCAGAAAACAAAACCGAACTTTCATTCCGACAATCTAAAAACGGTCAAGTGGCGAGTTAATTGAAAAGCTTTTAGTTGCTTTCCTCTCGTAACTATTCTTCAAAAAGAACCCTGTTAATGCCGAATCTACCCAACCCATCTAAAACGCAGGATCTCGAGGTTAAGGATGCACAAATCATCTTTAACTCAGTTTGGAACCAACTGGAGAGTAAACACGGACGCGAAAACCTTCGTTTCCCCAAAGAGCTGATCTGGCTCAATGGTGCTCCAGGTTCGGGGAAGGGTACGCAAACGGGTTTTATCATGGGCTTCCGGGACCTTACCGACGGCCCTGTCGTGGTGAGCGACCTGCTTACCAGTCCGCAGGCGTTGAAGATGAAAGATGCGGGAAATATGGTCGGAGACCGGGAAGTGCTGACTCTGGTCTTCGATGAACTGTTAGAACCCCGCTACGAGAGTGGAACGGTTGTGGATGGATTTCCTCGTACCAAAGTTCAGGTCGAGTGTTTGAAGTTGTTATATCAAAAACTCCGTGAACTACGCACCCAGTTTTATCATACCGACCTAAGGCAACATTTCCGGAAATCTATTTTTCATATCATGGTGTTGTTTGTGGATGAAGGAGAGAGTGTTACTCGTCAAATTCGACGTGGCCGACAAACGCGGGAGCATAATGAAAAAGTTAGAGCTTCAGGAGTAGGGCAACTTAAAGAAGAACGCTTAACCGACTTCGATGAAAATACGGCTCGCCGAAGGTACCGTACCTTTAAGGAGGGCACTTACGAAGCGCTCAAAGATCTGCAGCAGATTTTCCACTACCACTATATTAATGCGCATGGTACGATCCAGGAAGTAAAGGAACGTATCGTCCGCGAAATGCGCTACCAAAGTTCGCTTGAACTCGGCGAGCGTACCTTTGACCGTCTGCGAGTGATCCCCATTGCGGAGGAGATTGTGCGGCACGCGCGTCAGGATTTGGTTAAACGCCTGGATGACTATGCGGATAATCACAAGGAATTGTTTGAGAAGGTTGCTCAGCATATTTATGAAAAGTTTATGCCCATTATCATAAGACATGCTATTTCTGGTATGGCATTGATAAACTCTGAGGATGCTTCCTTTCACGACCCGTTGGCGCTTCAAATCCTGTTGGATATATTTTCCGAGCGAGGCTATCACACCTCGATTGATGTTCGAAAAGTCGATTCTCCATCAAAGGTTAATCTCAAGACCGGTGAGATTGAATACTTGAGTAAACGTGTTTATTCATTTCGCGTTCGATTCAACGGAAGTGAGATTCGTCGAGGTTAGTGGTTTCCTGATAATTTAAGATTCAATTATGGACACACGCTTTTTTGATTTGGCTAAAGTATTAACGGGTCATTCCACGCAAGTAGGTACTGGAGATAAGGTGCTTATAGAATCGTTCGACGTGCCGGATGAAATGGTGATCGCTCTGATTCGTGAAGTGCGTGATCGCGGTGGTATTCCTTTTGTTTCAAATTACCATGCAACGGTCACCCGTGAACTTCTGATGGGAGCTACGGCTGATCAATACGCCTACGATTCTTCGATCAAGATGGAGCAGATGCAGGGGATTGATGTGTACATCGCATTGCGGGGAGCTCACAATATTTTTGAAACCTCCGACGTGCCAGGTGATAGATTGCAGACGGCGCTAAAGCATTACAGGCCGGTCCAGGACTATCGGGTGCAAAAGACGCGTTGGGTAGTACTTCGTTGGCCTACATCCGCCATGGCCCAACAAGCGCAAATGAGCACACAAGCATTTGAAGATTTCTATTTTCGCGTATGCACCATGGATTACGGACGAATGACTGAAGGTATGGATTCGCTCAAATCCCTTATGGAAACAACGGATCAGGTGCACATAAAAGGGGAGGGCACTGATCTGAGATTTTCAATTAAAGGTATAGGTGCGGTTACCTGTGGTGGTTTACGGAATATTCCAGATGGCGAAGTGTTTTCTTGCCCCATTAAAAACTCGGTAGAAGGAGTCCTTCAATACAACGCGCCGACTGTTTACCAAGGTTCCTCGTTCGACAATGTTCGAGTCGAATTTGAGCAGGGCAAAATCGTCAAAGCCACAAGCTCGGATACGCGCCGTTTAAATGAGATTTTGGATACGGATGCGGGCGCTCGCTTCATAGGCGAATTTTCTTTGGCCTTTAACCCCCACATCGCCCGGGCAATGAGAGATATTCTATTTGATGAGAAGATCGCCGGCTCCTTTCATTTCACTCCTGGTCAGGCCTATGGAGAGGCTGACAACGGCAACCGCTCGCAAGTGCATTGGGATATGGTTTGTATTCAAACTCCTGAGTTTGGAGGAGGCGAGATTTGGTTCGATGGGGAGCTGATCCGCAAGGACGGTCTATTTCTTCCCAAGGATCTTCAAAAATTGAATCCCGACTATCTGTTGGAAACGGACTGAAGCAGTATGTCTCGAGCTCCTGTAGAAACTTCTATTGCAGACTTTGTCCAATCGTTGCCGAAGACTGAGACGCACCTTCACATAGAAGGGGCTGTGCCGTGGGAGTTATTGAAGGAAACCTTTCCTGGAGAGTTCGATAAAATTCCTGATGCCTGGGCGGCTGATTTTAAATACGACTCGTTCACGCAGTTTGAGAACGAAGTCCTGCATTACGCAGGGTGTTACTATACCTCCCCGGAACGCTACCATGAATCGGCTAAACGCGTCTTTCAACGTCATCTTGACCAAAACGTACGCTATGTTGAAACCAGCTTTCACTTGGGCATCCTGGAAGTAATCGGATGTTCTGGACCCGATATTATCGATGCGATCAGGTCGGCAGTACCCGAAGGTCTGGAGGTCAGGATTTTTATGGGTATGCTCCGCAATCATTATCGGGGGGATTTGATAGAGGTGATGGACGATATTCCCAATTGGGAAGGTCTCGCCGGCATAGATATGCACGGTCACGAAACAATTGCCTGGGAACCCTGGGCCGGAGATCTGTGGAGAAAGGTTCGCGATGCTGGTAAGTTTACTAAAAGCCATGCCGGTGAATTTGAAGGGGCCAAAGACGTGAATGCTGCTTTGGATCTCCTTGGCACTAAACGCATCCAGCATGGTATCGGTGCAGCCTACGATCCAACAACCCTTCAACGCCTGCTTGATGAAGATATCGCGCTGGATATGTGTCCGGTCAGTAACGTGAAACTAAGATCGGTGGATGACTCCAGGAATCATCCTCTCCGTAAACTGTTTGACGCCGGTGTAAAACTTACGGTCAGCACCGATGATCCCGCCGTTTTCGGAAACGATCTTGTGCATGAGTATGATTTGCTCATGTCACAGCTAAACTTCTCAAAGCAGGAAGTAGTACAAGTCGTGCGCAACGGTTTCGAGCTTGCTTTGGTTGATGACTCAACACGACAAAGATGGATTTCGGAATTGGACGAAGTTAAGCTCACTCTTTAGTTCGACCAGCTGATGATCCAAACCATAGAAGTTGAGTCCGGTACAGGTAAAATCCGGGCGGATAAATGGATCAGCGGTAAAATGCCCGATCTTAGTCGAATGCTTATTCAAAAAGCCTTTGAGGAGGGGTTGGTAAAATTAAACAATCAGGTTATTTCCAAGTCCGCAAAATTGAAGGGAGGCGACGTCGTTTCCTTTCAACTTCCTGATATAAAACCGCTGGACCTGACTCCCCAGGATATCCCCCTCACCATCATCTACGAAGATGAGCATATGTTGGCCTTGGATAAACCTTCCGGCATGATCGTCCATCCTGGTGCCGGCACTGGACAAGATACGCTTGTTCATGCGCTTCTTCATCACTGTAGAGGTGGGTTAAGTGGCATAGGTGGAGTGGAACGCCCTGGCATCGTTCATCGGCTTGATCGAGAAACATCCGGAATCATGGTAGTCGCCAAGTCCGATCTGGCACACCGAGGCCTCACTTACGCGTTTGCAAATCGCAAACTCTCTAAAGAATACCTGGCCTTGGTCTTGGGAGTTCCCGACCGACTTTCCGGGTCCATTGAACTACCCATTGGCCGCAATCAAAATCATCGCCACAAGATGACTATTCGTGAAGACGGTAAACCGGCTCACACCGATTGGGAGTTTTTAGGCGAAGCCCCAGGCCCCATTTCACTTTTGCGATGTCAGTTACACAGTGGCCGGACCCATCAGATCCGCGTCCATCTTTCCGAGTTAGGTTTCCCCATTCTTGCTGACGAAATCTATGGTTACCGACCAAGCCGTGCCGAGCTCCAGATTCTACCGGAACGTACCATGCTTCACGCCTATCGGTTGAAGCTGAATCATCCGATCACCAAGAAAGCACTCGAATTGATCGCTGTTCCGCCGGCAGATTTTCAGCAACAGTTTCCTGGCTGGGAACAATCGTTGGCGAAAGTGAATCGGGAAAAATTCTAGGTAACCGAGCAGCACCAAGCGCTTTTTTCTAAATGGATTCTATTGTTTTTAGATCTTTGGAAAGCTCTTTAAGAGAGCCTATTTATAAAAAATAGTCGCTGATTCAGGTAGGGCGGGTGCGTCCCCGTCGCACCATGCCGTAGCCTTGCGCGAAGGCAGGCACCGCCGCCGAACGTCCCGGAAATACACGGCACTGCGAGGACGCAGTCGCCCTACCCATCTCGGTTGCAGGGAAAATTGGATTGAGCTGTTCGCTCGTCCAAGAGGCCGAATACTCCCAGCAGATAAAATTGCACCCGAGACAGGTCGGTAACAGGATTTGGTTTTGCCAAAACAGGATGAAATCGAAAAATGCCTGTTCGCGTATCGATCCTGTTCCGCCAATGGCGGATCAAGTGACTGAAAGGAACGTTGTTAGGAAATTAGTTAAGAAACTTCCGTGATACTTCACTCGATGCCGGAAGAATCCTTTTTTAACTACTGGCCGTTTGGCCATTCGCCTTCCGCTTGAAGTGGATGATGACTGCCCAAACGAAAAGTATGGCCAGCAGAGTCAGTCCGATGCTCTTCACCGATATCCCAGTTCCAGGAATCATGGCTTTATCATTGAGGATCGAAATCGAAGCGCCCACCAATGCAAGCAGCACTGCGAAAGCCATCAATACGTTCCACCAGACACGGGCAGCGCCTCTGGGCATCGCATCGCCAAGAAGCTTCTTGTTATTCATCAGGAAGAAAAAGGCGATGTAAGCGATAGGTAGAAGTACCATGCCAAAGCGGCTGGTAGGCACAGCTAAATAGAATTGGGCTTTTCCCGACCACAGAAACAATGCACCTAACGCACCCGCCAACCCTGCCAGCATGCAGCCGACATAATAGAGTTTCCCTGTGGTAGGTTTACCTGCGAGTTCGCATATGACGAATCCATTGATGAGCATCAAAATGATAATAGTGGAAATTGCCATGCCGACGACACCGACTCCAAAAACGACCTGTGCTATACCTGGGCCAGCAAGGTTCTCCAAGGAATTGGCGAGTGCAAAGGCATCACGTTGTATGAGCGTGGCCGCCAGGATACGGTCAGCTTCTGGAAGTGCTCCCATAATGACAGTGCTTGCTTCGCTGCCGGTTGCACCGAGCATCTTTGTCAAGTTACCTTCATAGGCGGCTTGGAGCTTGGCCGACACCTCCACCGCATTCGCAGAATGGACCTGAATAAGCCCGGGCTCCGGATTGGCATGAAATTGTGACGCTGCCGCAATGACCACACAACTGGTCGCCAGGAGAAAAGGAATGAAAAGCGCTGTAGCCAGGTCAAACCGGGCGAGGCCACGAAAATCCTTATTCCAGCCTCGTTTAAGGAGCGAATAAGGAAGTAGGAAGGTCATGTTGATACCAACGGCTGTTGCTGCCGCTGCGACCATGCGGTCCCGTTGTTGCGATACTAGTTCTGAGGACCAGTATTCGGGTGCTGATGAACCGGCTACCAATCCTTGAAGTGAGGAGGCAGGTTCAAACAGTAGTCCCGGGTTTGGAATAAATCCGCTGAGGATTTTACCCCACGGTAGCCCAGTGCCGCTGAAGGTGAGGGCAAATACCACCATGAAGAAACTTAAAACCACGATTCCCACCATAACTTTCAGGGCAATATCGAATATCTTATAACCTTTTGCGCTGGCATCGTACAACCAAACAACAAACGCGCCGACGACAAACAACAGGATCGCGCAGACATATTTGCCGCTTTCAAAATCAAAGATTCCCAGATTTTGTTGAAGGGCGGCAGTTCCCAGTGAAAATTGCGGCATCGCCCAAACCATGTTGGCCATCAGGGTCGCAATCGCCCAACCGTAGCCCAAAACCGGATTTACGTGGTTGTTTAAGGCGGCTAAAGGCCGTTCTCCGGTAGAAAGGACTACATAACCGATAGCACTCAACATCACGATACCGAAGATCATCATCAAAGGTTGAAGCCACATCAGCTCATATCCACCAATGATTCCCAAATACAGGCTCCCTGCCAGGGAACCACCGCCCAAGGTGATGGCGCTTTGCAACCAACCAGGACCGGATAATCTTATGTAGGTTTTGTAGGTGGCGCCTTTGCCTTGTTTTTCCGCCGCGAGAATCATCTCGCGTTGTTTTTCGATATTTTGGTCAGCCATATTTCTTAGGGTTTTGAAAGAGTTGGTATGAATACAGTAAATTTCCTTATTCTATGAAAGCCTTAATATCGTCTTTTGGCGTTTCATACGTATGCTTCTAATTTTCATTTAAGACTTTGGCGCTGCGTGAATCAGCTGCCAGTTCCGTTTTCTGTCCTTCGTCTCCTACGGCTTCCATATTGGCGAGGAGCAAAGTTCGAAGCTCGTTTTTTACTTTGGCATACTCAGGCGTATCAGCCAGGTTGCGCCATTCGTTTGGATCTTGATCCAGGTCGTAGAGTTCTTCTCCCAGTCGATAGTGGTAGCGTCTTACTTTTTCTGCGGCACTGGGGTCGGTTTTGGCTGCACGTTTCCAGGAATTGAATACCTGGGCTTCTCCCCACTTGGTGTCTTCTTCGATGGTGACTACATTCTCGTAGCGAACTTCCGGCGTGAAATTCCAGATGTATTTGTATTTTTGTGACCGGATCGATCGGATGCCAAAATACTCCGGCGCATTGATGATACCTCGAGTGGTTGCCTGGGAGAAAATGTAATCCTTGTGCACCGTTGTTTGTTGTCTGAGTAGTGGAACTAGGCTCTTGCCGTCGAGGATAGGATCGGGACGTCCGCCTGCCGCTTCCACGAAGGTTGGAACCACATCGGAATACTCGATGAGCGAGTCGCAGATAGAACCGGCTTTTACCATCCCCGGCCAGCGCACAATAAATCCGGTGTGTAGTCCGGCATCGTAGAGCGTCCATTTTGCAAAGGGCAGACTCCAGCCCTGTTCGGTGGTGGCAATGAAGAGCGTGTTGTCAGCCAGCTTGTATTTGTCCAATAATCCTAGCGCTTGTCCTACCTGGCCATCAAAGTAGGTGAGCTCCGCCAGGTAGCGTGTCATCGCATCGCGCGTTTCGGGTGTGTCGACAAAGGTATAGGGTAGCTTCAACTCGTCCGCCTTGTATCGGCTGGGGTCACCCTTGTCCCAGGGAGCATGAGGTTCGTTCGAAGTTACGAAGAGGCAGAACGGAGTGCTGTTTGATTTACATTCAGCGATGAAGGTTTCAATCGCAGCAAAATCGGGATTGATTCCCTTGCTCAAATATTCAAATGGAAAAACCGATTCTGGTTTTATGTGTGTTTTCCCGCTTAGCGCTATCCGATAGCCCAATGGTTTGAGGTAGTGAACAATACTTTTCGTCCCGGGAGTGGCGAAGGTGTGGTTTGGGTAGGCTCCGGTTTTGAAAGGGCTTTGGCCGGTATAAATATTGTGGCGGGTAGGGGAGCAGGTCGGTGAAGACTGGTAGCATTGCGTGAAGCGCATTCCCTGCGTAGCCAGCGCGTCCATAGCCGGTGTGTGGGCCTGACCTCCGTAACAACCTAGGTCGAAGTGGCTGGCATCGTCGGCCAGAACAAAGACGAAATTGGGTTTTGAAGCAGCGCCTATCGCTGAACTTGCAAACAGGCATATCAAGAGAAGAAGCGATCGAGTATGTGTCATAATAGGGTAGAAATTCAAAGCCTTGGGAATGGTTGCTAAATTCTCAACGTATTTGTTTCGCCAGTTGATTGGGCTTGCTGGTTGGTTATTGACTTAGGAATAATAGAGCTATGAGACGTTTCATGAACTTTTCGAAATGGACTTCGTTTGGGTACGCTCCTTCAGGAGTGTTGTTGTTTCTAATTCTGACGACCTGGTTAGAAGCTCACCAGCACCTCCCGATAACCCATAGTTTTAACGTTGGAGAAGAGCCGAGCCTTCCCAAGTTGGTTCTCAACATCGTTGACCGCTCCACCGGTCAGAATCTTCCGGCGAGGTTCAGCCTCGAAGTGGATGGTGAGTCGTTCAATCCGGAATGGATCGATGACCAGGGTATCTCATTTACCTCCATTCATCTGAGCAAAAATCAACGGTCTACGGTGCAGTTCGCCAAAGGAACAGGGCCCGTTCGAGTCAGTGTTCCTCGTGATGCCCGCACAGTATCTGTTTCTGTAGCCAAGGGATTTGAATATCGGGTGGCGAAACAATCAGTTGAAATTTTCAGCGAAACTACGGAGTTGACTGTGGAGCTCGAGCGTTGGGTGAATTTAAAGGAAGACGGATGGATTGCCATAGATGAGCATCTGCACTATGATCGCTTGGGTCCTGAGGATGATCCTTTGTGGTTTTCCATGTTTCAGGCCGATGGCCTTGAGGCTGGGCATTTCATGGTCCTGAAAGGTGGAATGACTCCAGGAGTTTGGTCGCGTCAATTCAAGTACGGTGAGAAGGGGCAAGGAACGGATGGAAATCAGATATTAATTCCTGGCCAGGAGTACCGCGATAGCCAGCAGGGACACATTAATTTGTTGGGGCTCAATGAAATCATTCTTCCCTATTCTACAGGAGGCATGGGGACACCAGCGGTTATGGAAAACTATCCGCCCTTGTTTGATGTATTAACACTGACTCGAGCACGTAACGGATTGGCTGGTGTGGCCCACGGCGGAACGCTCGGCAGGAATTCCACATCCGTGGCGGACGCGGTGTTGGGCGCCGTTGACTTCTGGGAAATCAGTAATGGATTTATTTATAATACCGAGAACTGGTACCGTCTCATGAATTGCGGCATCTTCTTGCCGATGGTGGCTGGAACCGATCTTCCGAATTCGCCCTTGCGTGATGATTGGCAACCGATGTTCGGATCGATACGAACCTATGTTAATACCGGTGGAGCTATAAGCTTCAATAGCTTCAAGGAGGCCTTGAAAGCCGGCCGGTCTTTTATTTCCGGTGGGCCATTGATTGATTTCCAAGTTAATGATTTAAAAATGGGAGATGTTCTTCACCTGTCGGCTGGAGGAGGAGTTGTTACGGTACGAGCGGTATTGCATTCTCCGCTTCTCTTAAGGCAGTTGGTGGTGGTTCAAGATGGTCGTGATCTCGACCTGACTATTCGGAAGAGAGCGATGGCAGATGTTCACCGATGGTCAATTGAGGCCGATGTGAAAGTAACTGAAAGCGGTTGGTTATCTGCTTGGGGAAGAGGTGCTGAAATTAAAGCCCAGAAATTTGACGCTATGGCACACGCTGGAGTCGTCCGAGTAATAGTAGGGGATCAGCCCGTACAATCTTCAGAGGATGCCGAAGTCCTGATAGCTTCCTTTAGGGATCGCATTTCTTTTTATGACACTAACGGTGTTTACCAAACAGATGAACAGCGAAACTCCGCTTTAGGATTGTTCAAGGAGGCGATTCAAACATTGGAGCCTCAATTGTAATCGGGAATTATTTAACCACGCTCCTTGCAGAATATCCCAGAGGGTGTTTTGTGTAGCTGATAAATTGATTCCAACTTTATGTCCACAAGCTCATCCTCTTTAACTGATATCACTGGTGACCCTGACATTCGCCTTTTGGTGGATTCTTTCTACGAATCCATTCGAAAGGACGAACTGCTTGGTCCTGTATTCAATGAACGGGTCGGAGATTGGTCGAAACATCTTCCCACCATGTATGCCTTCTGGGGAACTATGCTGTTTGGAAAAAAGGAATACCAGGGGAACCCCATCTCTAAACACATGGACCTTCCGGTGGATTATGGACATTTTGAACGTTGGGTCGGGCTTTTTATAGAAACGATAGATCAACTATTTTCCGGGCCGAAAGCGGAACAAGCGAAAGCCGTCGCCATGAGTATTGCGCATACCTTCCAAATCAGAATGGGTATCAATCCTTTCGAGAAGTCCGATCGGATCCTTTAGGCTTTTACCGGGAGAATCTGAATGGTTGCCAAAAGAGATATTCTAAAGAATTCGGCAGCAAGCTACCTCCTACATCAATGAGTCTAAAATCGAAGTGTAGGAGGTAGCTTGCTGCCGAATCTGCGACCTTAATCAATCATTGGCGGGTACCTGAACGTTTAGAGTTTGATAAGAAGAACCACAAAGATAGCGTGTTCGGATGAGACTATTTATTCGCCTGCAAATTCTAATGATTCTCTTTTTGACTCCCTTTCTTATGTTGTCGGCCGCCACGCCTTCCTGGCAAAATTTTGTCGTGTATGTGGATGGTGTGAAAACCCAATCCGAGGCGGAGGCCATCTCTTCCGCAATCGCTGCGGCCGATCCTGAAAAGGTCAAAGCTGTAGAAGGACTGACCCCACAAAGTGGACACATATTTATCGATCATGATCACCACAACACCCGTTTAAATACCCTTGTTCAGGCCGCCAGAAGCGTAGGCACACAATTTTCGTTTTATGTCAAAATGGAGATTCCGGACTATCAAAAAATTCAGGGAACGCTTCTAGGTGATAGATTACAAAAAATCCTGGATGAAACCACCAACGGAATTGAATGCGTGTTGAAGGATAAGAAAGCCGGCTTATTCCATGTAGTGTTTCACGGAAAATCATTGGGCGATAAAAAGAGAGGTTTTAACATGGGCGATCTAGCGCATCCCATTTCCGATCCGGTCATTTTCAATGGCCTTGGTTTGAACATGAATTACCTCGGGGTTGATGGTAAGGGCGGTATGGTGAAAAACGCCATCGCCAAAGAAATGCAGTTTTTTAAAAGTGGGAAAAAACCAAAACCATATCCGCCCGAACTCATGATCGCCTACCAACAACTGTTTCAGTACCCGACCCCGGAACTGGAAACCTTTTATAAATCTCACCCTGATCTTCCTCAACCGAAAGTATTGGTTCAGTAGGTGTTCAGAGTAGTTGGAGAAAAGAATATCAACCACAGATTACTCAGATTTACACAGATACGATCCGGATGATTCGAACAGAAAAATCAGTGCCTATCAGTGCCATCAGCCGTGCCGTGGCGTAGCCTTGGCGGAGACTGGTGGTTTAAGAAAAAGAAAGAAGAATGAATCAAGTTTGTACATCCTTTTTGCGTTCAGCCTCATAGATCTCCACAAGTAAAACAGTTTTCCCCATTGACCATGTACTTCTCAAAACCAGTTCATCCACTTTTACAAATCGGACATCTCGATTACGAGAAGATGGACTCATGTCCATGAGGATTCTCGCCCATATCATGACTTTTCGATTCCTTGGTATACTCTGCGCTACAACTGTTGTGTTTTCCTTCAGCGTGGTGAATTTGTCCTCTGCCGCGACTGATGAACTAAAACAATTATTTGAAGACTATTGGGCTTCGGAAATGAAGCACGATCCGTTTTCCGCTACCGGCTCCGGTATCCGGGATTACAATGACCGGGTTCCGGATGTATCACCTGCTTCACAGAAGAAACTCTTGGAGCAGAGAGTGCAGTTTAAAACACAGTTGGACCTTCTAGACCTTTCGGAAGTCTCTGCCAATGATCGCACATCCGCAGGTATACTTGCCTTTATTCTGGATCAGGCGATTGAGCTGCACGCATTTGAAGGGTGGCGGATTCCGTTTGTTTCCGACTCGGGATTTCATAATAACTTCGGTTACGTGCTGAGCGCGACTCCGTTCAAGAATGAAAAGGATTATCGAAACTATCTGAATCGCCTACAGGCTCTGCCTGGGTATTATCAGCAGAATGTCGAAAGCATGCGTGCCGGGTTGAAGGTGGGGTTTACTCAGCCTCAAGCTATTTTGAATAACGTCCTTCCCTCCTTTGAAGCGTTGGCAGAAGAGCATGTCGAAGAACACCCGTTCTATGCTCCTTTCGCTGCCATGCCGAGTTTCATGGATGAACCCCTCGCCAAGTCTTTGAGAAACGCTGGAAGGACGCTGTTAATAAACGAAGTCATTCCGGCACATCAGGCGCTGGTTCGGTTTATGCGCGAGGAATACATCCCTGGAGCCCGGCAAACCCTGGGTGCCAGTGCTCAGCCAGATGGGAAACATTACTATGCGGCTCTTGTTCGCTACTACACGACTTTGAAGGATGCTACCGCGGAATCAATCCACCAAAAAGGGCTGGAGGAAGTAGGGCGCATTCGAAAAGAAATGGACACAATTATCGAGGGTCTTGAGTTCGAAGGTTCCTTTGATGCGTTTCTAAAATTCCTCAGAACGGATCCACAGTTTTATCCCAAGACGGGTGATGAATTGCTTAAACAGGCCGCCTGGATCGCCAAACAAACGGATGGAAAATTACCGGCTTTTTTTGGAAAGCTACCGAGGCAGCCGTATTCGGTGGAACCGGTGCCAAAGGAGTTGGAGGCGAATTACACCGCTGGACGATATTCGGGTGCGCCGCCAGGAAGTAGCAGAGGCGGGCAATACTGGGTGAACACCTACGCTCTGGAGACCCGGCCTCTGTATCAACTCACGGCCTTGTCCTTGCATGAGGGTGTCCCGGGGCATCATTTACAAATATCCCTGGCCTACGAAATCGAAGACGCTCCGGAGTTCAGGACTCAATACTATCCGCACGCATTCGGTGAAGGGTGGGGCCTGTACAGCGAAAAACTCGGAGTTGAAATGGGAATGTATAAAACGCCTTATGAGCATTTTGGTCGACTATCCTATGAGATGTGGCGGGCCTGTCGCCTTGTGGTGGATACGGGGATTCACGCCTTTGGCTGGAGCAGACAACGGGCGGTCGATTTCCTCGCAGCGAATACGGCTTTGTCGCTTCACGAGATTGGTACCGAGGTGGATCGTTACATTGCCTGGCCGGGACAAGCCCTTGCTTACAAAATGGGCGAAATGACTATTTGGGAGCTTCGTGCGCACACAGAGAAAACATTGGGCGACAAATTCGATATCCGCGATTTTCACGACGCGGTTCTTGAAAACGGGGGTCTTCCTTTGGAACTTCTAAGGTCTCAGATTGAAGCCTACATTGAGAAAACTGTGTCCCCACCAAACTAAATGGTGTGGTCGGTAATTTACTTTGTCAAAGGCGTTGAAACTCCGAGTTTTCACCCCGGATCTGCTTGGCAGTTGTTTTAGGCTATTTATTCTACTTATAGAGCTCATTAGCGATTATTAAAGCTGGCGCAGTCACTGGAGATTTATTACATTTTGAGCTTCCTTTTTGAGGTAATCTTTCTCGAATTAACCATAAAAAATATATACCTATGTTAGGAGAACACCACGATATCGACCGTGAATTCCCTGAATACCACGCCCAGCTTGAAGCGCTTTCCACGAAGGATGAGCGATTCAAGGAATTGGTGGAACAACATGATTCATTGGATAATCGAATTCGCAGACTCGAAGAAAAGCAACTGCCCATCTCCGATATAGAAATCGAGAAGATGAAGTTTGAGAGAACGGCGCTCAAGGACAGGATTTATCAGGCGTTGCGACTGGCAAAATGAGAATCGTAAAATAGTCGCCTATTTATTCCCCTTTCATTAAACGAGCGACTGCCTGTTCAAAGGGTGACCCGCTGACTTCCAGTTTTTCTATAACCGCCCGTTGGTCCTCTTCGGACTTGTTTTGGTTCAATTTAAACTTAGCCGTTGTTTCATGGATACGCACCTTGAAAAATACTACGGCTGAAAAAAGCTTCATAAGCTTCTCATTGCCTTCGTCGAGAAACCAGGGCTCTGAAAACGCCGATTCATTTGCGTCGACCAAGGCATGCATGAATGCCTTCTGTTCTTGGAGAGAGTCTGTGATCTCAATGGTGCCAGATATGGAAACCGTGCTGTAATTCCAGGTTGGCACATTGAAATCACTTTTATAAAACGTCGGTGAGACGTAGCAATGCGGCCCATGAAAAATAACCTTCACCTTGGGGTTCTTGTTCCAATCACGCCAGTGGTCATTGGCTCTGGCAACATGGCCCAATAAAAAATCGTTTCCGGGAGATTGGAGAAAAGGCGTATGAGTTTCTTGAATCGACGAACCGTCGACAGACGAAACCAAAATCCCAAAACTATTTTCTTTAATAAAGCTCCGGATCAATTCGGGGTCATCGATCTTAAATGCAGGAGGAGTATACATGAAGGATGGAACTACTTACCTTCTGCGGCCCACTGTTTCATCGTAGCGATATTGCGAACGAGGGTTTCTCCGGCCTCCGGATCTTCATTCCTGGAATTTGTGTAGACCGCCATGTCGCTGTCGTACATCGCCTCGGATTCGGGACCGTGGTCATTGGTTTCTTTCATCCAGCTTTCCAATTGTTTTCTGAATTTTAATAAGCGGTTTTGATGCTTGGGGTCGTCTGCTAGATTGTTGATTTCGAACGGGTCGTTTTTCAAATCGTAGAGTTCTTCCTTCGGGCGGGTCGGATTAAAGATTCTATCCTGCACCTCAGTCAGGGAACCGTTTTCATGGGCTGTCCTCAAAGCTATTACGATGTCTTTTTTATCTTTGTAGCGGTTGGGTTGCATATGCGGCCGCTGGTCAAGAAAGTTGCGAATGTATTTGTAACGATCGCTACGGACGGCTCTCAGGTGCTCCACGGTCTCGTCGCAGCGGTCTCTGGCCGCAAAAATGACAGACCGTTTCTTGTAACTTTTGCTTAAGATATCTTTCGCCTGCATGTAGTTTGGAATATCAATTCCCGCCAATCCCAACGAGAGGGCAGCGATGTCTATGTGCTCGACCAGGTCGTCTCGAACCTGTCCAGGCTTGATGCCCGGACCAGCAACCACGAGAGGCACATGCAGTCCTTCTTCGTACATGAATTGTTTTCCCCGCGCATGGCTTATCCCGTGGTCGGTCATAAAAAGCACCACGGTGTTCTCATAGTCTCCTTCGTCTTTAAGGCGTTGAACTATTTCTCCGACAAAGTGGTCGGTGTAGCGAACCGTATCCAGGTAAGCCGCCCAGTCCTCCAGCAGAGCCGGATCTCTGGGATAGTAGGGAGGCAAGCTTACGTCTTTCGGGTTCGTCTTTTTTCCAATCAACTTTTCAAACTGTGCTACGAACTTCCTGCTGCCTTCGAGGTCGCCACCCCGATGCTTGCCTCCGGGTAGCTGCACTTGTGCAAAGAATGGCTGACCCTCCTTTCGTTTGGACCAATCGGCTCCCTCGTACATGGCTTTATCCCATTCAAAATTGTAGTCGGTTTTTCCAATCGTAGTGCGGCTCTTGCTGGGCCAACCCGTGATCGCAGTATAATAACCAGCCTCTTGAAATAGCTCAGGAATAGGACGTATTCCATTTGGAAGGTTAATCTTGAGTTCCCCGCGTCCGCTCCGGTGTTGATGGGCCCCAATCGAGGTCTGATACATCCCTGTTATGAAGGCCGAACGGTTGGTGGAGCATACCGGTGCCGTAACAAAGGCCTTGGTAAATTTGACTCCATTCTCGGCCAACTTGTCGACATGTGGCGTTGTTATCAACGTCTCCCCGTAGGAAGAGAAATTCGCCGACATGTCATCGATAATGATCCACAGTATGTTGGGGCGGGAATCAGCAAGAAGAAAGGAGCAGGGTAGAAGAAAGAGCAGGAGCTTTAAACGGAGAATTTTCATTGGATATTTTAGGGTGAAAAATGTAGGAGCTGCTTTAGCTGCGAACCGGATGATATCGTATAACAATCGCAGCTAAAGAAGCTCCTACACAAGAAAGCAATTCATGCTTTCGTAGGCAAATTTGAATTTCAATGGATACCCGAGGTGGATCACCGCAACATCATCCAGAGATACGCATAGGACAAGGCCGCGGTGTAAGCTCGTTGGTTCAGGTTGGCACCACCGCCGTGTCCACCTTCCGTGTTTTCATAATAATAAACCGGCTTCCCGTATTCCTGCATGCGTGCAACCATTTTTCGTGCATGGGCCGGATGGACACGGTCGTCGCGGGTGTTAGTCCAATAGTAAACCTTGGGGTAGTCTTTCTTGGGATCCAGGTTTTGGTAGGGGGACCAAAGTTTCATGTACTCCCAGTCGTCTGTATCCGGATTCCCATATTCAGCCATCCAGCTGGCACCAGCCAACAGCTTATTGAAGCGCTTCATGTCAACCAGTGGGACAGCGCTCACAACCGCATTGAATAAGTCCGGGCGTTGGGTGAAAGCTCCGCTCACAAGTAATCCGCCCTGGGAGCCTCCCTGAATTCCGAGATGTTCGGGCGAAGTAATTTTGCGGGCAATCAGATCTTCTGCCACCGCGATCAGGTCGTCGAAGTTGTTCTGGTGATTTTCCTGCATCGCCGCGCGGTGCCACTTGGGCCCGAATTCACCGCCTCCGCGGATATTGGCCAGTACATAAACTCCACCTCTTTCAATCCAGGCTGTCCCATTGGAGCCCGAGTATTGAGGCTTTTGAGATATTTCAAATCCTCCATAGGCGTAGAGCAGAGTCGGGTGGTTGCCATCGGCTTTGAAGCCTTGAGGTGTAACCAGAAAGTAAGGAATCTTCGTGCCGTCTTTGGAGGCGGCTTCATTCTGCACCACCGTCACCCCGCTGGCGTCAAACCACGAAGGTGAGGTCTTTAGCTTTTGGGGCTTTCCGCCGTCTTCCACCAGGTAGAGGCTGGAAGGAGTCTTGAAATCGGTATAGGTGAAAAAGAAGCTGTTGTTCGACTCATTGGTGCTTCCGAGACTAACCGTTCCTAGTCCAGGTAGTTCAATTTCGTCTTCAATCCACAAACCATCGGAATATTTCAAGCGATAAAGGCGGCTTCTCACATTGTCCAAGGTCGAATAAATGAGGTGGTCCCTCGTGGTGGCTATCTGGTTGAAGGCCACTCGTTGCTTGGGTTCGAAGAGAATATCGAAACTCCGGTTCCCTTGCAGAAAGCGGTCCAGTTGAATTGCCAGGAGGGAGTCTCCCTGATAGGTGTTGCCACTCAGGGTCCAATCGGAACGCAGATAGATCAGCAGCTTTTCTTTATAAATACCTTCGAGTTTCGCATCGTCTGGAATATCCAGTTTTACTAGTCGTTTGCCCAGTTTGATGTAATTGGTGCCTTTGAAAAACTCTGGTGTGACATACACCAGGTCGAATCGGCCTTCGGGCGTATGCGCACTGTAGCTACCTACCGCCACATCCCCAACAGAACCCTCGAAAACCGTGGAGGCTTTCTTCAGTGGTTTGCCGCGTTTCCATAGTTTGGTAATTCTTGGATAACCGGAATCCGTCAAAGAGCCTTCGCCAAAATTCGTGCCTACGTGTAAAGTGTTTTCATTGTACCAGGAAACCCTCGACTTTGCTTCTTCCAGGTAGAAACCATCTTTGACGAAAGCTTTATCCACCGCATCGAATTCACGAATCACCGTTGCGTCCGCCCCGCCGCGGGACAATTCTACCATGCCATGACGGCCTTCCGGTTGTAGGAATGTGGCTCCCTTCCACACCCAATTCTCTTCCTCAGCTTTTGCCAGCGCATCAATATCCAGGACTGTTTCCCACTCGGGTGAGATTTGTTTGAAACTTTCAAGCGTAGTTCTTCGCCAGATCCCACGAACATGGTCGGGATCTTGCCAGAAATTATAGATCCAATTTCCGCGAAAGGCGGGATCAGGAATCCGGTCTTTGGAGTTATAAATTTCAATAAGCGTTTCCTGAATGTCGCTGAACTCAGGCACCGCCTCCAACTCAGCCGTCGTGGAATCACTTATTTCCTTGGCCCAGGCCAGTGCCTTCTCGCTTTCGACCTCCTCCATCCAGATGTAGGGGTCTTCTTGAGCAACGAGTTGACTAATCATAAAAAGAAATGCGCATAAGGGTATCCGAAGACAGCGAAGAAAATGAGATTGGGGTATCCGTTTCATGGGAAAAACCTTAGTTGGTGATTTCTTTTTGGAAAGCCCAGATTCGAGTTTTAAAATAGCATGGGTCCGACGCCAATAATTGTGAACACCCGTTTTGTGCTGAGAAACTGGAAGGAAAGCCAGTGCTGTCCTATTTTTAAACCGCCGATGCCTGGAGCACCTCTACGTCTACAAATTCCGTGACCGAGATATGCGTCGCTTCCAGTTTTACCTTGGCGGTGACCCCGGCTTGATGCGCCTCGATCCAACGTCCGAGGCAAAGGCACCAAAAGTCACCGGCTACCAGACCCGGGAACTGGTATTCCGGCATAGGGGTAGACAAATCGTTTCCGTGCTCAGCACTGAATTTCAGGAATTCGTCATTTACCTGAACGCAAATCGTGTGCATCCCCACATCTTCTGCGCAGGTATCACATTTCCCTGTTCTGAAAAACCCGGTTCTGGGTGATTCGCTGCATGAGATTAAATCAGTTCCGAGTACATTGAGTGCCATACAATGAAAATTACGATTAATGCTCTTTAGTCAACCCAGCGAAAATCTAGGACCGGGATACGCTTCATTCGATTTATACGGAACTCGAATGAGGTTTAATTCATCTCAAACCCCGCAAACAAATTGATCACAAAGGGGTCGGTCGATTTCAAACACGCTGCCACTGCTTTTTCTGCTTCCTCTCTGGACAGCTCACCGGACTGGATCCGATGGTAAAGTGCCAATGCATCTTCCACATTTTGAGGTGCGAGGGTTGACTTGGGAACAGGAGCGGCAGCATTGAGGGATCGTATCCAGTCGTGCACCACCTGAATGCCTTCCTTGTCCATGGTTTTTGCCCCAAACATCGGCATGTGCCCGGCAGCCCTTGTCGCGATGCGATAGTAAAGGATGGAGTTGTAAGGATTTCCCGGGTCTATGAGATGTCCTTCGTTCATACCAAACATTCCCTTTTCGGGTGTGGAATGGAGCAGGCGCATACGGTCGTTGGGCACGGTCGCATTCATCATCGAAGTAACGCCTGCACCTCCGGAAACACGATGGCAGAAGGAGCAGTTGGAATGGATCCAGGAGCGTGCTCTTTGTTCGATCGATCTGCTTTCGTCATAGGGATTAACCAGCAATTCTCTGGCCGCCATCGTTTTAAATGTTTCATTAACGAGTCCTAGCTCAAGGAGCTGTTTAAGTTGATTTCCTTTATTCAACTGACCCGGTAGAAATGCCAGCGGGCGATGGAAGTTACTACCGTGGCAACGCACGCATTCATCCCGGCTGGGGAAGCGGTAGGGCATACCTTTGATCGTTGTTTCCAGTCCATCCTTTTGCACCAGCTGAGCATCTGTTTGCGCATCATTCCATTGGTAGCTATAGCCTTTCCAGTAACCATCGAAGTGAAGGATCTGGGTTTCCACTTTGTGCCCGTCTTTGTGGATGGTTTTCGCTAAAACGGTATTGATGGGTTTGTCGTAGCTGAGTAACGGAAGCTCGTTGCGCATGGCAATAACGCCGTCCATGCGACCTTTGCCCGGCAGGCCAATCCAATACCTCGATTCAAAACGATCCTGCCAGGTAGGCGCATTGATTGAAAAAGGGTAAACGCCGGGTGACGGGGTCTCCTTGCTTAACTCGGTAAACAGGCCGGTATCACTCAGTTGTTTGGGGAAGTTGTCCATTTCTTGATCTTCCGTGTTGGGAACCAGCCGGTAGAGACGGTTATCATTCGGGTAGTCAAGAAAGAGCAGGTCTCCTTTATTATCCTGACCGAAGCTGACGATTTGCTTCCGGGTGTCTGCGATAATGCGGTTGCTGGTGACGCGTTCGCCATCCCAATTCAATGCCCAGACTTTACCGGTTACATAGTCGCCGTAAATATATGCGCCTTGAAGTTCGGGAAGCCTGGGGCTGGTGACAAAGTAACCGCCTGTGGAGGAGGCACCCAGCGTGTGCGGGTAGTAAGCGATGGGAGGAGAGATCGGCGTGGGTCCCTGTTTCTGATCCGGTTTGAGAGGCGCAGGGCCTTCCATAATCGACCAGCCATAGTTACCACCTTTTTGGACGCGATGAACCATTTCCCAAATTTCCCAACCAACATCGCCGAGCCAGATTTCGTCCGTGCCGGGTTTGAAACAAAATTTCCAGGGATTGCGAAAACCGTAGGCCCAGATTTCCGGGCGTGCTCCTTCCTCATTGATAAATGGATTATCCTTCGGAATGCGGTAAGCCAGGCCGGCGTCCTGGTGGTCCACATCAATGCGGACAAGGGTCGAGGCCAGGTTAGTCATGTCCTGACCGGCATTTTCCGGATCCGGCGGAGAGGGAGGAGCCAGATCGCCCACGGTAAAATACAACATGCCGTCAGGACCAAAATGCATGTCCCCTCCATTGTGACCACCCGCGCCTGTCGTAATGATTATTTCCTCGCTGGTGGGGATGAGTTTCAGGGCTTTATCCAGCAGGAATCTGCTAACTCTGGATTCAGAATCTTCGCCACGAGAACTAATCGTATAAAATAGAAAGCACTGCCGGTTCTCTTTGAAATTCGGATGGAAAGTCAGCCCGTATATAGCTCCCAGATTGGGAACTATAAGATTCAAGTTGCTGCAGAGATCCGCCTTCGCAGGACTGGCATTCATGTCTGCCGGTAAGGACCAGATCTTGCCTTTTCTTTCGCTGATAAATAATCGCTTCTCCGAATCCAATAAGCTGATGTCCACGGCTTCCGAAAAGGTAATATGCGGCCAGATAGCTTCGCTCTTGTAAGGCAACGGCGGTTCCGGCGAACCCACGATCTTTGAAGTCGTCCACGCCTCACGGTCTGCAGACCAGGCGTGCGTTGTGAGGATGGGGAGCAGGAGTATCAGGAGTATTCGGGGCATAAAGGGTGGGTCTAATTAAATTCAAATCCAACGAAGAGATTGATCACAAAAGGGTCGGTGGATTTCATGCAATTGGCAATGGCTAGTTTGGCTTTTTTCTCCGACAAGTCACCAGACTGTATAGCGTGGTAGAGCGCGAGAGCCTCTTGGACGTTCTTGGGGGATGTGGAGAGTTTCGTCCGTTCTGCCATTGGATCCATCGAGAGTATCCAGTCATGAATGACTTGAACCCCAGCCTTATCAATCGTCTTGGCTCCCACCATCGGCATATGTCCAGCGGCCTTGGTGGCAATCCGGTAGTACAGAATAGAGTTGTAGGGATCGCCGGGATCAATCTGCGGTGCACCTTCCAGCCCGAAATAACCTTTATAGGGTTGGTAGCCTATAAGTTCCATCCTGGAAGTCGGCACGGCTGAATTCATTTGATTGGTTAGGCCCGAACCCCCTGAAACTTTGTGGCAGTGGGAACAGTTGGAGTGAAGCCAGGACCGGGCCCGCAGCTCTATGGGTTGGGTCTCATCTTTTGGATCGGTGAGGGGGAGCGATTTGGCTATATCTACAAATACATCATCTACAATTCCAAGCGACTGGAATTTCTCCAATTGGCCATCGCGATTCATCTGACCGGGAAAGAAGGCAAGGGGTCGATTGAAATTACTGCCATGGCAGCGTATGCATTCATCGCGGCCGGGGAAGCGATAAGGTTTGCCCGAAACGGTTGTATCGAGGCCTTCCTTACGGACGAGTGTGGCATCGGTTTGTTTTTTATTCCACTGGTAACTGTAGCCTTTCCAGTAACCATCGAAGTGCAGGATTTGGGTTTCCACTTTGTGGCCGTCTTTGTGGATGGTTTTGGCAAGCACCATGTCTTTGGGTTTGGAGTAATTAAACACCGGGGAACCTCGACGCTCATCCAGTAGCGTTGAAATGCCTGTTTTATCTGGCATGGCCACCCAGTAGTCAGCGTCGTAACCGTCGAGCCATATGGGGGAGTGGATTTTGAAATCGTAGACACCTTTGGCGGCATCCCCGGTTGCAACGTTTGTAAAGATTCCAGTTTTACTCAGTTGGGTCGGGAAATCATCCGACCTGTCTTTGGCAGGATTGGGCACCAGGCGTTGCAGACTGGTTTTTTGCGCAAGCTTTACAAAAAGCAGGTCTCCCTGCTTGTCCTGACCAAAGGTGACGATGGCTTGGCGCGTATCGGCGATCTCTCGGTTGCTGACGAGCTTTTCGCCGTTCCAATCCAGAGCCCAGACTTTGCCGGTTACATAGTCGCCATAGATGTATTTTCCCTGGAGCTCGGGTATGCGGGGACTGGTTACGAAATAGCCGCCCGTAACCGAGGCCCCTTGAACATGATCATAAGCAGCAACCGGGGGACTGATCGGTGAGGGGCCGTTGTCCTGACCTCCATTGGTCGGTATGGGACCTTCCATGGTGGACCAACCGTAATTGCCACCCTTTTCGACGCGGTATACCATCTCCCACATCTCCCAGCCGACATCGCCAACCCAGAGATCACCGGTACTGGGATGAAACGACAGCTTCCAGGGATTGCGAAACCCATAGGCCCAGATTTCCGGACGAGCACCCTGAAGATTCACAAACGGATTGTCCTCCGGAATATGGTAAGGCAGTCCAGGGTCCTCGCGATTGATATCGATACGAAGAATCTTGGATGCGATGTGGCTTAGATTTTGACCCGAGAGATTGGCATCGGGTGGAGAAGGTGGGGTCAGGTCGCCGATGGGTATGTAGAGCATCCCGTCAGGTCCAAACTGGATATCGCCGCCTGTGTGTCCACTGGCTGGAAAATGGAGAAACACCTTTTGGCTTCCGGGAACCAGCTTCCAATCGGCATCCATGGTGAACTCACTCAGCACCAGCTCGAACTTGTTGTTCGTCGTGGTGTTGAGCGCGTAATAAAGGTAAAGCTGTCGATTGTTTTCAAAATCCGGATGAAACTCCAAACCGAGCAGACGCAGTAAATCAGGGATCATTCCATGGGCATCGAACATCAAATCAGCCTGGTCGGGGCGAGCTCGAAGATCGGCTGGCAGGGACAACACCTTCCCGTCGCGTTCGGTGATAAAGAGTCTGTCCTCCGAATCGAGTAAGGTCATGTCGAGCGGATCGTCAAACGTGATATGCGGCCAGACAGCTTCAGCTACATAAGGAGGAGGGGGCTCGGGTGAACCGTGGATATTCGAAGTCGTCCAGGCTTCGCGCTGCTGTGCCACAGCGAAAGGTGTTAGGAGAAAAAAAAGTGATAGGAGCAGTTTATGGGGCATATTGTTTGAAAAGCTGTGTTTTAGCTTCGAAAGGGTAGTTTTGTCGAACTCCTATTCAACGGCGCCTGGAAACTGCATTCCCCCCGGGAACGCCACTTGTTTCGCAGTATTTGAATTAGGCGGATACGTCGCGCCGCATGTCTTAGGAGGCGGAAGCCCCAGCTTGGCATCTTTTAAGTTGATTGGTAATGCACGAACCAAGCTTTCAGCATATCGGACTCGGCGACCAGTCCCTACCTTCTGATTCGTGGTTAAGAAACTTCTAAGAAAATTGTTTAACTACGAAATGCGCAGAATTACGCAAAAAACTGAAAGCAGGTCCTTAGGAAAACGCTTTGAACCCTTCGAGATTGCTCAGGCCAAGACAGGAGGAACCCCGCTTCGCTAGAGGACTGAGGGAATGTGGGAATAACCATTTATGCTTTTTCTCCGTGTCTCAGTGCACTCCGCCGTGCCGTGGCGTAGCCTTGGCGGAGACAGGTGGTTAAGTTTTTCTTTTCTCCAACAGGAGCAACTGTGTCATGGAGCAAGTGCTAAATGATGGTTTT